>DATCDR010000001.1:0-5328 GCA_036510575.1 Acidimicrobiales bacterium
CCGGAACCGCAGATCCGGGGCAGGGAGCCGACCGTCGGCGAACAGGCGGGAAGTTTCAATGATCGCGGCGCCCCCGAAAAGGGCATTCTCGGCGCGGCACGACGGCGTGGCAGGTCAGCTAAAGAGAGCTCGTACTTAAGCGGTCACCTAGGAGCGTTACTTCGTGCTGGGAAGCCGCCGGAGTTGCGATAGTCATCAAGTCGAGCGGTTCATGGCTCAGTTCGAAATAGCGGTCAGTTCGCCGCGAGCCACGCCGAGTAGCCAGCGAGACCGAACAGCACGACCGCCGTGGCTTTCCTGATCGTCACGATCTTGAGGAACCTGGGCATTCCTCTTCCGCCGATCACCGCGATTCCGGCAACTGTCCAAAGCGCGGCGAGGGCTCCGAGGCCGACCGAGAATGGTGAGTGATAGCGGGCCGCAAGATTCGCCGTCAGGATCTGGGTGAGATCACCCCATTCGGCGAGGAAGATCACCACGAATGCGGTGATCGCGATTTGACGGTGGCTGGTGACTTCCTTCTCGATGAGCTTGCTCTCGCTCGATTTCAGTTTGCTCTCCCTCGCCGCTTCCCGGATCGAGAGGCTCGCACCAACAAAGAAGATGCCGGCGACCGCGGCTTCGAGCGCGCGATGTGGAACGAGCCGAAAGAGGACGACACCAACCGTCGTCGCGATCACGACGTGGCCGAGAAAGGCCGCCGCGGCACCGATCCAGACGGCCAGCGGCTTGCCCCTCGTCGCGAGTACGAGCGACGCGAACATTGTCTTGTCTGGCAGCTCTCCGAGGAAGATGATCGGGAATACCGCGAGAACTATGGCGAAGTGCATCAGCACCTTCCTGCCAGAACGAAGAGGATCCCTCGCTCTGGCTCTGTCGAATAGACACAGCAGAACGAAGGTCTCGCCCACCTCCGACTGTCGTCGCAGGTCCGGCAACCGGGCGCATCGCTGCGCCAGCATGTCGACAGCCGGGTTGGAGGGCTACTCCCCTTCGGGTCCTACGCTAGCCGAGTAATCCCGCGAGCTTCGTGAGGCTCCATAGCGTTCTACGATCGATGAGGCGATCCCTGCGGCGCGTTTGATGGATTTGGTGTTCTCAGCCCTGCGTCGGCGACCCGTGTCCGCGGAGTAGTGACACATGAAGTGAAGACCGGCGCGTGAGCGAGGCTCTCGACTGCGTCGAATCTGCGACACACGGTTGCTTGAAGCCAGCGAATTCCCATTCGCATTGTGAGGTTCTGGTGCTCGACGTAGCTGGTCGAGAGGGGCTCGTAAACGGGGCAGATGCGTCGCCTAGCGAGAATCGGCTGACCTCGCGCTGGCCTTTTTACTCAGCCGCCAGCGTTAGCGGCCGCGGTCTCGGTCTCGGTCTCGGTATTTGCGTCGTGTGACCGTCGCCGTCGGGCCACCATCGCGGACGCGGCATCGGAGTCGTGTATCCGTAACGAGAGTGCCGCGCCGACTGCTGCCAGTGCGACGTTTGCCGCGAAGACCCAGTGGAATGCCGAAATCGACGGACGTCGGTGGACCACGTCACCCCCGCCGAGGGCGAGCACGGTGGCCAGCGCCGCTACGGCTAGGGAACTGAAAGCCCGCTGAAGCGTGTTGAAGATGGCTGAGGCATGACCGGTCTCCGCAGCGGTGATCTGTGCGAACGCGCTGGCCTGGCTCGGCAACATGATGAACGCCACAGAGACGCCGAGCGCGAACGTGAGACCTCGGATCTCCCACAGGCTCGTCGAGAGCCCGGCATCTGCGAGCGCACCACAGGTAACGGCCAGCCCGACAAAGCCGGACGCGAGAAGTCGCCGGGGCCCGATTCGCGGGAAGATCCTCGCGACGATCTGTGTTGTGATGCCGATCGCTATGGCCTCGGGGAAGGTCGACAGGCCCGAGTTGATAGCGGAGAGCCCTCGTCCTTCTTGGAGGTACAACGACGTGAATATGAGCGACCCGAAGAAGGAGGCGGAGCTGAAGGCAAGGATCGAGCAGCAGCGCCTAAAGAGTCGGTTGGAGAGCAGATGCAAGTTGAGCAGCGGGTGCTCTCGACGGAGCTCAAGTAGGACGAATGCGGTGATTGTCACTAGCGAGGCACCGCCCGTGAGGTCCACTTCGGTAGATCCCCAGCCGAGCGTCGCACCCGAGCCGACCGAGAAGAGCAGCAGGCCGAGCCCCCCTCCGCCAAGGACTGCTCCGGGCAGGTCGAACCTGCCTCGCTTGGGCTCACGGTGTTCAATGAGGAAGAACGCGCCGAAGATGAGCGCCGCCGTGCCGACGGGGAGGTTGATCGTAAAGATCCAGCGCCACGACTCCCAAGTGACGAGCGAGCCTCCGATGATCGGAGCAGTCGCGGGTGCGATGACACTCACACGCGTAATGAGTCGCGCCACCCCGACGCGTTGGTCCGACGGATAGGCCCGATAGAGCATGGACATGCCTACGGGCACCATCATCCCGCCGCCGGCGCCTTGAAGGATTCGTGTGACGACGAGCTCGGGAAGGTTGGCCGCCATCGCACAGAGTAGGGAAGCGGTCGTAAAAGCGCCGACCGCGATAAGAAAGATGCGCTTGCTGCCAAACCGGTCTCCGAGCCACCCCGACGCCGGGACACACACGGCGATACTCATCAGGTAGACGGTTACCACTCACTGGACAGAGGGAATCGATACGCGAAAGTCGTGCGCCATCGTCGGGAGTGCGACGTTGACAATCTGACTGTCCATCACGCTCATGAACATCGACGCGCCGTAGACGATCGCGACTGCTCGAGGATGCGGTAGTAGCCGCCGCAGTCCGGTCGCAGGGGGCTGGCCCGGCGCTCCCGAATTCATGCGGCTCCTTCTCCTCGGTGCGGCTCAAATGACAATGCCAGGGCGGTGACTTCCGCGATCATCGAGACCCGCGGCCCAACGATATCCGCGGCTCGGTGGGCCTCCGCTTGCCAACGTGCGCCAGGCGCGCTTGTATTCGAAGCAGGCGGCGTCGCACAAGGCGTGCGAGTCGCCGGCCCGGTAACGCAACACCGCGCAATCATGTGGGGTGACGCGGTCATCCGAGGGCTGTGGTCCAGACTGCGTCGGTCCAGCTAGTCGACAGAAGTTGGAGGATCAGCGCCAACGGATTGCCACGAGTCCGTGGGCCAAGCGGCCGGCTTGGCTTCACCAAGTAAAGGGGGATCGCGATGGAAAGAAAGCACATCGAGGCCGAGTTTGTCGCCGAGGCGTACCTGGCGCTTCTAAAGGACCGCGGGGTCAATCGACTTTTCGTAAATGCCGGGACCGACTTCGCGTCGATCGTCGAGGCGTATGGGCATCAAAAAGAGAGCGGCCTCGACTTTCCGGAGGTGATCGTGTGTGCGCACGAGAATCTCGCGACATCGATGGCGCACGGCACGTATCTCGGTAACGGGCAGCCCCAGGCGGTAATGCTGCACACGAGCGTTGGCACGGCAAACGCCGTCTGTGCGATCTTCAACGCCAGCCGGGACCGGATTCCGATCATATTGACCGCCGGGCGGACGCCACTTTTCGAGCACACGGTGTTCGGCTCGCGAAATGGGCAGATTCACTGGGCGCAGGAGATGTTCGATCAGGCGTCGATGGTCCGTGAGCACGTGAAGTGGGATTACGAGCTACGCGATGGCGTCCAAGTGGAAGCCGTCGTGGATCGGGCGATTGAGGTCGCGATGATCGAGCCGAGGGGGCCCGTCTACCTATCGCTCCCGCGCGAGGTGCTCGCTCGACCCGTTGGTGATCTGGAGATCTGGGCTCGCGGACCTGCTCCAGCTACCGCTGCCTACCCGACGCCCGAGTCCGTGGCCGAGCTCGCCGATCTGCTCGCGGCGGCACGTTTCCCGGTCATCGTGACGGCGGCGAGCGGTGCCGACGTCGCGACCGTACCGCTGTTGAACGATATATGCATCAGCAACTCGATCGCGGTGGTCGAGAATCGGCCACGGTTCATGAATGTTGCGGGCGACCACCCTCTCCACGTTGGCTATGGATTGAATGCGATCTTCGAAGAGGCGGACGTGCTCTGCTTCCTCGACATGGACGTCCCCTGGAGTCCGGGCGCGGCGAACCCGAGGGACGACGCGACCGTCGTGCAAACAGGTCCTGACCCGATATTCCTCCGGTATCCAATCCGGAGCCACCGATCGGACCTCACGATCCAAGCGACGACTCGAAATCTGTTGAGCGCTCTTGGGCCCGCACTCGAGGAGCGACGCGCGAAGGTCGACGTGGATCGCTATGAGCGAATCGCCGAGATCGCGCGCCTGCGCCGTGCCCGTCAGACGGCCTCGCTCGAGGCGGAGTCGGTCAAGTCGGGACCGATCAGCAAGGGCTTCATAGCGTGGGCTCTTCGTGAGATTCGCCCAGAGGGTGCAATCATCGTCAACGAGCTCGGAGCTCCGGCCGAGACCCTCGCCTCAAACGAAGCGGGTACGTACTTCGACACGCCCCCCGCTGGAGGACTTGGATGGGGGCTTCCCGCAGCGCTCGGACTTCAGCTTGCCCGGCCCGACAAGGTCGTCGTCGCGATGGTGGGAGATGGGTCGTACATCTTCGCAAATCCGGCCGCCTGTCATCATGCGATGGCGATGCACGATCTGCCCGTGTTGACCATTATCAGCAACAACGGAAAATGGGGCGCGGTCGAGTCTGCAGCTCGAGGGATGTACCCCGAGGGCTACGCGACCGCAGCAGGTGAGCTCACGCCGTTGGCCCGACTCGATCCGTCATCTGCATTCGAGAAGTACGCGGAGGCTTCTGGTGGACACGGGGAGTTCGTGGCCGATCGAGACGCGCTCATCCCGGCTCTACGGCGGGCACTTCGCGTGGTGCAAGAGGAGCATCGTCACGCCGTCGTAAATGTGGAGTGCGGCTAGCGATAGTTGCGTCCTCAGCGACTTGGCGGCGTCCCTTTACCGCGCACCGGCTTTGCAGAGCGCGAGCCGGCCAAGAGTTGCAGCGAAGAGATGGGCAACAGAACAGGCACGGCTTTATCGCGTCACGGCGACCGGTTGATTGCCGCCTTCTGAGTGGCGCTGGCGCGTCCTCAGCAGGGTCGGGCAGCGGACCCGTTTTCAGTCGTCGGTGTCGACGTCGGTGTTCGACGCCTCGCCACGGTGGCGACGCCCGCCGGCGTCGTGGCGGTCGTTTTGAACCCGGCTCCGCTCGCGAAGCGACTCTCCGAGCTTCGACGGCTCAGCCGCCAGCGTTCGCGTCGAAACAGAGGCTCGTCCCGTTACCTGGCGGCGAACCACAAGATTTCCCGCCTCCATGCCGAGGTGGGCAACATCCGCAAACACCACGTCCATGTCCTT
>DATCDR010000002.1:0-18458 GCA_036510575.1 Acidimicrobiales bacterium
AACCGCCACAGGTTCCGCCCAACGTGTGGCAGGTGGTGCCGAAAGGTCACAGGTTGGTCAGGCGAGCTTCGTCGACCTGATCGGCCAGGTAGTACTCGACGCCGTGGTAGCTCATGCCGAATAGCTCAGTCACCAGCATCGGGTCGGTGGTCGTCGCGAGCTGCGCGATGCGGCAGCACCGCAGCTGTTGGGGACTGACCCCGAGCGGCCTCAGAAGATCACTGGCGTAGCCCTGCGCGACCGGTTGGCTGGTCACTTTGGTGCGGCGGTTGACCAGGACATGGGGGTTGGAGGTGCCGAGCGTCTCTCGATGACAAAGGACTCGCTCGAGCGCCGACCAGGTGGACGGGTCGAGTGGGACGAGGTGCGCACGGCCGCGCAGTGCCACAGCGTTCAAGGCGTGATCGATGTCGCTCAGCGCGAGCTGGCGCAGCTCGTCGACCGAAACACCGTGGACGAGGGCGAGCAGCCCGATCAGCGCTTCGTTCGGAGAGGCTGAGGTATCGGTCGTCCAGCGACGAAAGAGCCGGCGCTGGCAAGAGAGATCGATGACCGATCCGGAGAAATGCCGCCGGACCGAGCTGCGGAGATCTCGCGTCGGGTCGACCAGGACGAGCCGCGACGATCGCGCCCAGACGAAGAAAGTCCGCAAGCTGGGCAGGAGGTGGCTGCCGAGCGGTGAACGCTCCGCCAGGAACGCCTCGACGTCGCCCGCCGCGACGCTCGCCCAGTCGCCGAGCCCGGCGTTGGCGCAGGCGAAATCGACGATCACCTCGAGATGGATGTGCAGGGTCTGATCGCTCCGAGGACGGGCACCGACACGCTTCGCGCGGCGTTGGTTGGTGAGCTCGGCGTCGGCGAAGCGCTGCAGCACGCTCCGGAGGGACTCTGGCGCACGGGCGATGAGGCGCCCCCGCCGCTGTCGCGAGCGAGCCGCAGCGTCGCCGCCCGCGGCGACGAGTCCTCTCGCGGAGAGGAACTCTTCGAGGGCCCAACCGAGCGGCGTCAGCTTCCCGTTGTCGTGGGTGGCGTTGGCGACGAGCGAAGTGAGATCGTCCGCCGAGGCGAGAAGTCGGCCGAGCTCACCGAGGTGCCGACACGCCTCCGAGGGGCTGTAACGAGCAGCCACGTGAGCAACGAACGCGTCGAACCACTCCGGCGTGTCCTCGCCGAGGCGGCGCGAGAGTCCTGCCGCGTAGGTCCAGGTCCGCTCCGGCATCTTCATCAGGCATCGGTTGCAGCGGCCGTGAGCGACGAGTGCTCGGCCCTCTCCACAGGTGATGCAGGGCGGGACGACTCGAGCATCCCGGGGGCGGGTGACATAGACGCAGAAGTCACAGCACCTCGAGGGATCGATGATCGGGCGTCGCTTGCCACAGCGGGCGCAGGGGCCGAGCGTGCCTGTACGTCGGCGCCGCGAGTAGCACGAAGAACACCGGGTGCAGCGCGGGCTCGCGGGCTCGCCACACTCCGAACAGCCCCTCACAGCGGCGGCATCGACCGCCCCCGTCCAGGAGAGGGCTCGGGTCGCTTGGCGCGCTTTGGCCTCGCGGCTGCAGCCACCGGGGTGGTGTCGACCTCGATCAGGTCCCCCGGAGAGCAGTCGAGCGCGGTGCACAGCGCGGCGAGCGTGGAGAGCTTGAGCTGGCGGGGCTGGCCGCTCATGAGCGCGGAGACCGACGCCGGGGAGAGCTCGAGCCCGGCACGTTCTGCAAGCAGCCGGCGAAGCGCGGCGCCGGTCCAGACCTCTCGTTGCGCCGCGGCCATGCGAAGGCGCCACTTCACGTCCATCTCACCCGTCTCCCTTCTCGAGCTCGGACAGGTTGACCGAGAGGGCTCGCCGATAGGCGTCCTCGATGAACGTCGAAGACGGCGTCACATACCGCATGGTGGTCCCGATCTGCCAATGTCCAAGTAGCTGTTGGATGGCGACGAGATCGACGCCGCGTTCATAGTTGTGCGTCGCACACGCGTGACGTAGTCCATGCGGGCTGAAGTGCCCCTCGGGTCCAGCGCCTTCTGCGGCGAGAATCTGACGTAGCCGGTTGCCGACCGTGCCCCGGTGGATCGCACCACCGCCTTCGTCGCAAAAGAGCGCTGCGCCGGGCCCGAACCTCGGGCGCACCTCGGCGAGATACCAGCCCAAGATGAGGTCGAGGCCGTCGAGCAGCGGCACCCACCGTGCCCGGGGACCGGATGTTCTCGTTCCCTTGCCGAAGCGCACGTGCGCCTTGCCGAACGGACCACGGTCGAGATGGATGTCCGCGACGTCAAGGCGAGCGGCTTCGTCTGAGCGGATCCCGGCGTGATAGAGCGTCCTGAAGAGCGCGTAGTCCCGCCCCGCGGTGCCGAACTTGCGGGCTGTGGCGATCTGGTCGCGCAGATAGCCGAAGAACTCCTCCAGGCGAGCGACGCTCGGCGGTGGGCGCGACGCCTCTGCGCCATTGGCAACGTGACGTGCGCTGTTGAACGCGTCGACCGGCTCGTCCATCACGACACCGAAGCGTCGTTCGATCTCGGAGCCATGCCGGGCGAGCACGAAGGAATGGAAGTTCTTGAACACCTGCAGATAGCCCATCCGCGTCGAGGGGGCGAGTCCGGCGTTAGCGAGATCGAGCATCACCCGGTCGATGTCGTCGCGACTGACAGCCCACACCGGCTGCCCACACCGCTCGAGGAACCGTTCGAGCGTGGGAACGGCGCCGTCGATCGTGCGCTGGCTAAAGGAGCGAGCGACGAGCGAGTCCGCCCACCGATCGAGGCAGCGGCCCTCGAAGCCAACAGCGTCGAGCAGCTGGTCGAACGGCTCTTTCGCGTCGACGGAGCCGCTCACGAGATGCAATCGAACTGCTGGCATTCAATGCCATACCTTCCCGTTGCCAGAAAGATTCAGGCACCACCTGACAATGGCTCAGACAACGAGCCAAATCAAGGACCGTCGAGAAGGGTCCATCGTGCCAGCTCACAGGGCTTTTCCGCTGAAACGAACCTGTGGCTAGAACAGATGCGGTTGGACCGGGCGGCATCTTCCGCACGCTCGTTGCCGACCACGGCGCGCACGAACTCGAAACGGTCCGTCGCTTCCATCACGCGTGGGAAGCCGCCGCGTCGCTCCACCTCCGCGAAGGGAACCCAACGATCCTCGACGCCTACCAATGGCACGGGAGGATTGTCGGGGGCAGCCGCGCGGAGATGATCGACCGCGCCTTCGAGGCGTGGCGAGTCGCGTACCAAGAAGGAGAACCGCTCCTGTTGATCGCGGGCGACAACGCGACCGCGGACGAGCTTGCACGGCGTTGTCGCGCCGAACTCATCGCGCATCGTTACGTGAGCGGAGTCGGTGTCCCGATCGCGACCGGTACCGCGAGTAACGGCGATCAGATCGTGACACTCGAGAACGACCGGCGCATCAAGACCTCTCGTGGCGACTACGTGCGCAACGGCAGCCGTTGGATGGTGACCGGCGTTGCGCCGGATGGCTCGCTCAACGTTGTCTCGCAGGACCACGCCGGCTCAGCGACGCTGCCCGCGGAGTACGTCAGGGAACACGTTGCGCTCGGCTATGCCGTCACCGTCCACAAGACGCAGGGACAGACGACCGAGCGCGCGGCATTGCTCGTCGACGAGCGGATGAGCGCGGCGCAGCTCTACGTCGGGATGAGCCGGGGCCGCGAAGAGAACCGGGCCTTCGTGATCTGCTCGGACGACGACCCCGACGAGCACGTCCGGCGACCGTCAATCACCGCACTCGATGTGTTGACGAACGTGATGCGTCGTGACGACGTCAACCGGTCCGCGCACGACGTGTTGCGGAGGAACCTGGCTCAGTCGGAGGTCCGAGAGGGCGCCGTGCCGCAGGCGGAACGGTCGCCGAAGGCTCCGCTTCCGGGCAGTAAACGGAGTGACCTCGCGCTTCCCGTCAAGCGCGATCCGGGTAAGAACTCGATGTCGCAACTCGACCCGGCAACGCGCGCCGTCCTCCTTCGTTCAGTGCGACGGTCACGGCTCGCTTCGCCGCCACCACCGAGCCGGGGTCGAGGCCCGGTGCGGGAGCAGTAACTAGGCGCGCCTCACGCGAGAACCGCCAATCTGTAGCCGCGCGAGCGTTGCTCGCTGATTGATCTTCGGTGTTCGCGATCGCCACCGAACGGCACTTCGAGGTTATTGACCGCGCGAAATGGACGTGATGTGCGTCGGGAACGTTCGTCGCAATCCTTGCTGTCGGATTAGGGGGCCACGGTAATGCTGGGTTCGACTGTGATTTCCGTAGTGAGAGAGTTGGCGATATAACACTCGCGATGAGCCACCTCCAGGAGATGTCGCACCCTCTCTTCGCTTGTTCCGTTCCCTACTCGGATTTGTGGACGGAGAACAATTCTCGTTAGGCGCATCGGCGACGAGTCTTCGGGCATTGTTCCTTCTGCGTCGTCGTCATATTGGAGGACATCGACCCGCGCTCGTGCAGCGACCGCCAAGAAGCTGAGCAGTTGGCAGGAGGCTGCCGCCAGCACAAGTAGTTCCTCCGGGCTCAGCATCGCCGCCTCGCCGCGGAAAGCGGGATCAGCCGAAAGGCGTACGCGTACGCCAGAAGCGGAGGCACCGGCTTCATGTGCCCGGCTGTAAGTCTCGTAGCCGGCACCCGTTGATCCCGACCAGTGGCAGTCCACTCGATAGGTGTGGTTGAACATTTCGCTCACTACCTCGACGCTAGTTGTCGGGAATTGGCTCAGACCTTTGCGATACGCCGACTACCCGTGGAGCCTGAGGCAGCTCGTCGGATCGCTCGACCAGCGAGTTATGGTGCAGCTATATGACCGGGAGTGTGCGGCCAGCGACGATCAACGATGCTGATCGAATACTGATTCTTACGATCGACTTCGCGGCATCGCGTCGTCCGGAGTTCGAGCCGACGAGCGCGGAGTTCCGGCGCTCGATGGCAGCGGTAATCGAGAATGGCAACTCGTGCCTGTTGGTCGCTCAGGTCGACGATGAAATCTCCGGATACCTACTCGGACATCTCCACGGCAGCTTCCTAGCGAATGGACCAGTCGGGTGGGTAGAAGAGGTCATGGTTGACAGCTCTCGCAGACGAATGGGGTTGGGCAAAGAGCTGATGTCCAGCTTCGAGCAATGGAGTGTCGAGCGCGGATGCCGCTTAGTCGCCCTCGGCACTAGATACGCGACTGACTTCTACCTGGCTTTGGGATACGAGGTCTCGGCTTCGCACCTGCGGAAACTGCTTTAACGGGCGGGCGCTTCAAGCTGACCACTACCGAATCGCGAACTAGCCACTGTCCCTAAACGTTGCTGGACGTGGGCAGTCACCTCTGAGCCTCCCAACGAACTCTTGCCGCAACGAACCAGTCGCTCTCGAGAAGAACAACCCCGTCGATCTCCTCGGCGAGTTGTCGCGCGGTGAAGTAACGCTTGTATACGCGATGCCGCGTTCCATCGTTGAGTACGCGTTCCTGCCACGCCTCCTTTGGCACCCCTGGTCTGATCGCCGCATCGACGACCACGAGCTCGTCGGCAACACGGCTCGCCTCGGCCATAAATGCCTCACGCTCGTCGGGAGGGAGGTGGCCGTAGAAGTGGCTGGTGAACACGCGATCAAACGCGCCATCAGGAAAAGGGAGCGCAAGCGCGTCACCAACGCGAAATTCGCCACGAGGAATACGACCGGATGCGATCTCGACCATCGATGGGCTCTGGTCAATCCCGACGATTTCGCCAGAGAGGTGCCGCGTGAGGAATCCCGTACCGCACGCAATATCGAGGTTGGTCGCCGGGTCGAGCGCGGCGACGAACGACTCGAGACGCGCCACGTCCTCTGACCACCCCGGACGATCCCGATGCGCGTAGAGGCCAAGGCCGAGGTACCACTCGTCGTACTCCACTGCACGCTGGTCGTAGTAGCTGGCTGTTGCCGCATCCCTCGCGAACATCGGTCCTGTATCCATCTTCACCATCCATCGTCCGGAACCATTTCAGCAGATGGCAGTCGGTCAAACGACTTGCCCGTGGCCGGTTGCGTGACTCGCCTCGGTGTTCATACGACGCACATATCCTGAGATTGGAACAGAGCGAAACCTGTTTACGTGTTACCGAGTCCCTCCAGCAACGCCTCGTGCAAGACGCCGTTTGAGAAAAGCGCGTTCCCGAGATCGAACCGCCTACCACCGAAGAGGTCGCTAAAGCGTCCACCTGCCTCTTCGATAATCGGGATGAACGCGGCGTGGTCCCAGGAATCGCCTCCGAAGTGAACTGATGCATCGGCAGCGCCCTCAGCGACTCGGATCACGTGGTGCCACGGAGCGGTGTTGAGAGCAACGATTCGTTCGAGCCGGGCTGCACACTTATTCAATACCGGGCTGCGTACGTCAGCCGGAGGGAGGACGAGCACTCTCGCCCGCTCAAGCTCACTCGTGAGCGAGACCCCGAGACGCTGTCGCCTATCCGTGTGTGAGTCGCTCAGAGGAGCTGTCCACGCACCACCCCCAACGGCGCCCCACCATCGCCTGTCGAGTCCAATGCTCGTCACGACGCCAGCTACTACGACCTCGTCGATGACACAAGCAATCAGGGTTCCCCAGTGTGGTTCGCCACGAGCAAATGCACCTGTACCGTCGATCCCGTCAACGATCCAACGTCGGTCCGAACCCTCGAACGGACCGATCTCCTCCCCAACAAATGCATCGCCGGGCACGAGCGACTGCGCCGCTGCAGCGATGGCCTCTTCGATTGCGAGATCCGCTGCCGTGACCGGTGAACCGTCAGGCTTCCTCCGAACTTCAAGGGATTCTGACCCTACGAAGGTGCGACCAACGTCATCGGCTACGTCGGCAAGACGAAGTGCGATCGACAGAGTCGCTTCGTGCTTCGAGGGAGGCATAACGCATTTTGTCGCACGAGGTGCAATCGTGCTGAGGAGCCAGACAGCGTTACGTGCCCCAGAGCG
Organism: Acidimicrobiales bacterium; assembly: GCA_036510575.1. Lineage (GTDB taxonomy): Bacteria > Actinomycetota > Acidimicrobiia > Acidimicrobiales > Bog-793 > DATCDR01. Next base: position 6,959 of record DATCDR010000002.1, read on the forward strand.
CCGACCGCGTGACGCACTTCGACACATGCATCTACGCCCAATCGAAATGCTTCAGGACCGCGGTGATGTCGCGCCGCAGTTCGCTCTGTTCAGCGCTGGTCAGCGGGGCCTGGTCGCAATAGGCCGCGACAAACGCCTCCCGGACGAGCTGACTCGTCGGAGCCCAGTCGTGGTAGCGAGTTCCGAGCAGAACCGTCGCCTTGGCGAGGTCCGCGACCCGTGTGCGGTAGGTCACGTCCTCGAAGTCGAGGATTGCCGTGATGCTCGCGCCGTCGTGGAGGATGTTGGCGGATCGAAAATCGTTGTGGACGAGTTGCTCGTATCGGATCGGCGGGCCGCCGTCGATCCGGTGGGGATAGGCCGCCAGAGCGGCGTGGAGCGTCGCCAGCATGTGGCCCGCTTCGGTGACTTTCGCCAGATCGTCGACGTCGAGGAGATCGCCATCGACGACGGGATTGACCCCGAGCGAGACGTTGTTCAGCTCGACTCGCAAACGCCCGTCCTTCGCCGGAATTGGAGCGGCGACAGGGATGCCGTTGGCATGAAGCCACATGGTGAGAGTTGTCGTATCGGCGAGGCGCTGGAACAGCAACGGGTCGACGGACCATTTCGCGATGAGGCGCCTGTCATCGGTCGTGATCCAAGCGAGCAGGTTTCCAGCGCTGATGACGAGACGGTCGCAGTCATCAACCGCGATGGCCCAAGTGGCCCAAAGGTTGTCAGCCATCCAGCCGACTGCGGAAGCAGCATCGGCAAAGCCGAAGCGCTCGGTCAGAGCGCTTGCGGGATCGGCTGATTCCCACAGCATGCTGATTTGAGGCGTGGCCGTCACGACACAGAAGTCAACCAGGTTGGCGACCAGGAGTGCCTTTCACGAGAGTCGCTCGGCCGGGCTCGTCGTGCGTTCGACGAGGGATGCGTCGCACCTGTCGAGTGGCCAGCCGCGACCCGATGAGACACTCAAGCTCGGGCGAAGCGCCGATGCGAAGCCAAACCCCCTTGCGCATCCTCCAAGGCCACCGAGCAAGCGACGAAACCCAGCGAATCCGTTTCCCCGATCCATTGAGTCGTTCATCGGAGAAATCAAGTAGGAGCGTCTCGTCCCCTGACTGGTCCAGACCTGGCTCGTCGGGCAGCGAGACGAAGCAGTCGGTCTGCCAGGTGAGCCCCGCGTGAAAACGGCGTTCATCTTTTAAGTAGGTGCACGGGCCACCCACGATCGGGTTACCGCTGCGCCTTCCCAAATTGCCGTCGCGATCGGTGAGCGCCAGTCGGATCGGCGCGACAATATTGAAGAGCGAGCTCTCGCCGCCCGCGTCGCCAACGTTCGTGAAGCCGTAACCGAGGGTGAAGCTCGCGCCGGGCTCGATCTCGACCCAAGCGTGCTCCTCCCATAACTCGCCATTGAAGAGCCAACTGATTGCCAACTCCGGTCGGCGACGGAGCTGGCGCACGATTGGAATGAGAGCGATGAGCGCGACAACAGCCGCTACTCCTGTGACGAGCGTCGCCGCGATCACAGCGATGTCCCAACCGTCGCGCGCGATCACTGCCGTCATTTGACGCCGAGCGTATGCGATCCGATTTCCATCGAACTCCGACAGAAGAGGGAGTACACGACGCCGGATAACCGATCGGTTGGCGACGCATCGGGAAGCCGCGCGTTTTTGGCCTCGTAAATCTTGGGCGCGATTTGGGCGCGATCCGGGCGCGATTGGGCGCGTAATCCCAGGTCGTCAGGAACACCACCGGTCAGTCACGGTCAAAGCATGAAATCGTTCTGACCAGGGACAACAGAGGAAATTAGAGAGAGCGGGCGACGAGAATCGAACTCGCGTTCTCAGCTTGGGAAGCTGATGTTCTGCCGCTGAACTACGCCCGCTGGTGTGACGTTGAGTGTACCCAGCTGAGGCAGTCCGGAAAACCCGGCGGGCGCAGATGACCTCCCGCCGACGCCGAGGTGCGATCGTGCGGCGGCGATTCTTCGACAAGCCTCTTCAGCTGGGCGGCGAAGGATCGGCCTCTCGCGACTACCTGATGCGGAGCGGAGTCGCCGAAACCGCGACCGGCGGCGGTACGGCGAGGGCGTGTCGCCAAACCAGGACACGAAAGGGTCCAACGGTGAAGGCTTGGCTGTATGCACCGAAGGTGCGAACTGCTCTCGCGGCCGTCACGTCTCGCCAGGGATGTTGAAAGTTGTAGACGAAGAAGTTGAAGCGAACGCCCTTGTACCAGTCGATAGCCACTTGGCGGATATCAGCGATGAGTAGCTGCGATCCAGCTGGGATCAGCGGGCGGACCTTTGCCGTCCCACCCGTAGCTGCGACGACGAGTGACGACGTGGGGTAGTCGCCGAGACCACTCGTGAGATGGTGCGCGATGAGAAAGCTGCCCAACTGCTTTGGCAGCTCAGTTGTTGCGGGGCGCTGCAGAACGGTGGCGAACGCGGTGGTGTACGCGCCGATTGCGACGACGGCGAGCGCGGATCCAAGTAGTGCGGCGACTGGTTTGAGCAACTCGCGGCGGCGGTTGAGCACGCGTTGACTAATCGTCGTAACTCCCATGCCTGCGAGGATCGACGCGAACACGACCGCAGGTGTGAGGAACGTCGTGTCGGTTAGTCGATTCGTCGGCGACCCGGCGACGAAAAGCAGCAACGATCCGAGGACGCCGGCGAGCAGCAGATCGTTCAGCCTTGTAGCCCGTTGTTCGGTGTCCTGGCTATCTACCGAGCTGACGGGTCGTTTGACGCTTCGGTAGATCGCAGCGCCGAGGCCGACAAGTACCGCGGCTGCGCCGAGTAGGTGCGCGACCCGCTCGACGCTGTTGCCATTGGTCACGCCCGGGAGATCGATGTTGTCGACGCCTAGGAAACCCATCAGCCGGTTCCCGAGTGAGGAGAGGTTCGTCCCGGCGGTGTGCCAACTGAGCGGCACGTTTCGGTACGCGTAACTGAAGGTCCCGATCGCGGCTGCGATCCACCGCAGGTCGAAGGCGAGTGCCACCGACGCGACACCACACGAGATCGCTGAGAAACCTCGTCGCCATGTCCGGTCCCGGAGTCCCCAGAGGATGCCGGCGATCAAGCAGGGCGCGACGCCAATGGCAAGCGCGACGAGGTCGCCGAGCAGGGCGAGCGAGAGAAATATCACGGCGACCACCCAGGACCACCCGAACGCTCGCCGGGTGATGAGCCAATAGGCAACGAGCGACCACAGTGTGGTGCCGACGTGCCAAGGTCCTTGAAAGAGGTAGTACGCGAAATCCGGAGATGGAAGCGCGAGCAGGAGTGCGACCGCGATGGCGCCTGGGATCCAGGCTCGGCTCCGTGAGCAGGATCGGACGAACGCGATCGCGACAATTACCACACAGGTCGCGAGGAGTGCGGGAATTACAAAGAGCAAGTTGTAGTTCAACCCGGCGATTGCGACCCCAAGCGCGTAGAACACAGCGTCGATAGTCCAAAACGAGTCCAGCGAGAGCAGCCAGTGATGGAGCAGCACGCTGCCGTGCACCATCGCGTCACCTTCGAGAAGGACCGTCGCGTTGTCGGCCGTTCTTGGAACCGTGTGTACCGCCGCAAGCGTAAACAGCGTTAGCAAGACGAGGGCGACAGCGATCCAGAGGGAGCCTCGCTTTACGACGCTCGCGAGCGCGGGCTGCTCCATCGGCAGGCTTGCCCCCTAAATGTACCGGAGATGCCCGCGAACTAGGTGCGCCGGGCGATCGTTGTCGAGACAACGTACCGCTGCAGTGGGCTAAGTACGGGATGTGACGCGGAAAGACCTCCGCCGCCGTCCCCGGGCGCTCCGATCTTGATCGCCGAGGTCGTGGAATCGCGCTCTAGACAAAGCGGCATCACCTACGTGGTATTTGAACAGGATTGCCCCATCTCGGGTACTTGGACGGTCCCGGTGCGGCGATTCTTCGCCCGGGTCACAGCCGTTGTGCCGTCGCGGCTTGGGGTGCCCGACCCTTGCCCGTTTTGGAAGTCGCGGCGCGATGCTGCTGCCTGTAACGTGCGAGTTCGAGATGATCCTCTCTGACCACTCCATACGCGAAGAGGTCGCAGCCGGCCGGATTGTCATCGACCCATTCGACCCGACCTGCGTCCAGCCGTCCTCGGTCGATCTCCACGTTGACGGGTTGTTCCGTGTCTTTCGGAATCACTCGCTGCAGGTGATCGACGTGAAAGAGCAGCAAGAGTCGCTGACGGAGTTAGTCGAGATAGCAGATGGAGAGGCGTTCATCCTGCATCCCGGTGAGTTCGTGCTCGGCTCGACGCTCGAGCGGGTCGCACTGCCGGGGGATCTGGTTGGTCGCCTGGAGGGCAAGTCGAGTCTTGGCCGTCTCGGGCTTCTCATTCACACCACGGCTGGATTTGTTGACCCGGGTTTTGACGGCTACCTCACATTGGAGTTCTCCAACGTCGCGAACCTGCCGATCACGGTCTATCCGGGAATGAAAATCGGCCAGATCAGCTTCTTGAAGATGACCTCCCCAGCCGATGTGCCGTATGGCTCGAGCGCCTTGGGCTCGAAGTATCAGGGTCAACGCGGACCAACGCCGAGTCGATTCTTCGAGAACTTCAAGTAAGCCGAGACGGGTCGCTCCTCCTGGCAGGAGGCGACCACGCGACCGAAATTCGGTTGCGTACTGCGGTAATCGACTGCTCGAGCGCAGTTGAATCGGCGTGGGTGACGGAGCGCCCGTTCCAGCGTGACTCTCCACCAGCCACAAGAATCCGTGGCCGCTCGGCGCGTCTCTCCGAGCTGTTGATGAGCATCTCTTGGGCGCTGTCGGGCTTCGTCGCTTTCTGACGACAGGTTGGTACGGTTTGCCATGGCCTCGCTTGCACGTGTGCCGATGGCCAGCGGCTTCTCGCGGTTGTGGGCGCGGCTCTCACGCGGCGACCGCGTGGGACTCGGCGGTCCTGGTCGGGTCCGCGATTCTGTTCTACGTGCCGCTATCGATAGCGGGCCATCCACTTATCCCCGGCGACGATCTCACCCAGAACTACCCACTGCGCGTGCTCAGCGGATCTCTGATCCATTCGGGCCACTTCCCGACATGGGATCCGTTCATCTGGAGCGGCACGCCGCTCCTTGCCGGTTGGAATGCTGGCTCGCTCTACCCCGGCACGTGGCTCTTCGCGCTACTTCCGGGCGTCGCCGCATGGACGATGAATCTTGTTTCGGTGTCGGTAGTAGCGGGCGTCGGTGTCTTCGTTCTGCTTCGGGTGCTTCGTTGCGGACCGCTTGGAGCGACCCTTGGAGGGCTCTGCTTCACCTACACCGGCTTCATGTCCGGACAGCTCGAGCACATCGGCCTCGTCGAGGGGTCCGGCTACATGGCTTGGATGATCGTCGCGGTCGAGCTCCTCGTTGCTGCGAGAAGTGCACGCACAGCTTCTCCTGCTCTTCGACGGTGCGGCGAAGCCGCAGCAGCTCGGCGCGTTCGGCAGGGCTGAGCGGCTCGTCGGTTGTTCCAGCTATGGTCTCCAATCTGCGACGCTCGTCACGCACCCATTTGCTGAGCGAGTTCTCGAGCACTGAGAGCTCCGAGGCCACCTCGTGAACGCTTCGACCCGTGTCGATCACGCGATGTGCCGCTTCGATCCTGAACTCGAGGGTGAACTTCCTTCTGGTAGCTCCCATGGGGACATCCTTTCAGTCGACGCCTGCGTCGGCTTGTTGGGTGTCCACTTCTTCTGGGGAATCTCACTATGACCTCGCTCGTCCATGGCACGGTGTTGACACCGTGTCGACGATCGCTACCTACGGGGTCCCCGCGCATACCTATGCGTTCGGCACCTACCGAGTTCTTGAGTGGGCATCAGATATCCGCGTCGTGAGTCCGCCGTCGACATCGGGCCTGCCGATCCGGATCGCGATGGCACGGTAGCGACGAGCTGAGCGATCCTCGTGAAGCGCAAGTACCAAGTCGAACATGCTGAGGTCGCGTCGCTCGAAGGGCGTTGGAAGTAGAAGACCCCTTGGCATAATGCCAAGGGGTCTTCATCGGTCTCCACGAGCCGGGTGAGCTCGTCTCCTCAATCTCAGAGGGCGTCGGAGCCGCGCTCGCCAGTCCTTATTCGGACGACATCTTCGACTGGCAGGATCCACACCTTGCCGTCGCCGATGCGTCCTGTCTGGGCAGTCTCCAAGATCTTGTCGACTACCGACTGCGCCTGATCGTCCTCAACGAGGACCTCGATCTGAACCTTCGGCACGAGATCGACGGTGTATTCAGCACCGCGATAGGTCTCGGTGTGTCCGCCTTGGCGGCCGAATCCGGAAACCTCTCCCATGGTAAGCCCCTGAATGCCAATCGAGGTGAGTCCTTCCTTTACCTCGTCAAGCTTGAACGGCTTGATGACTGCGATGACGATCTTCATGCATCCGCTCCTTGGGCCCGCATGCCGCTAAGCATGCCACTTCGAACAGCTAATTGGCGAGGTACTGCCGCTTCGTACCGGGTTGCCGAAGCGCCCTTTTTCGTCACGGCGTTGAGGTGCGTACCCGAGAGGCTGAACAGGCCGACAACTGGCGCGGTGGTTCGCCGCGAGGCGTTGTCTCGTAGGCCTTGACCATTCGGATAGGGGAAGTACATTCAGTCTCCTCCCGTCGGACCAGACCACTGGCGGCATCGGTCGACAGGCGAACGTTACGAAGCGAGCATTTCGGAACTGTGGCCTCGCCGAGAACGCTGCGTTACCGCGTTGTGAACGGAGTGTAACGAGGCTGCTGGAGCGCCATTTCCTGCCAGATTCGGGCATTGTGTACCTCGTTTCAGGCGACGAGATCGATACGCCCGGCTTTGGCCGGCTTCAGGCTCTCTTGCTGTCGATGTTCGGCGCCGCCGCGAGGTCGCACCCTTGCTGTCCATTGCGCTTTGACAGGCGCACGACTGCGCCTCGAAGCCGATCGCCTACCGCTGCTATCTAGAGAGTTCGGATACGGGGTGGCCCGCGCAATCGAGGACGAGCGGGCCGAGGAGTCGCAAGTGATTTAACGCGCAGTTGACTGGCCCGGCACCGACTGTTCACAACGGATCCGTAGTGTGAGGTCATGCCCAGTTACGTCATGCGGATCTGGCTCGCCGACCGTCCGGGTGCTCTTGGCAACGTCGCGAGCGCGATCGGGCACAGCGGTGGCGACCTTGTCGGGATAGACATCCTCGAGCGCGGTGACGGAAGAGCGATCGACGAACTCACGATCGAGGTGGACGAAGAGGCGGTCCCTCAGCTGCTCCAAGCAGTGTCGGCGATCGAGGGCGTCGACATCGAAGACATTCGTGCCGTTGTGGCCGGCCTGCCGTATCCACTCCTCGATCCGCTCGAGGTCGCCGCTCGCACGCTGCACAGTGAGAGCGTCGACGATCTGTTCGTGACGTTCGTGGCAGGGATAGCCCAGACGTTCTCCGATTGGGCCGCACTTGTCGATCCCGACGGATCGGTGGTTCTTGCCTCGTCACCTGGCTCTCCGGCAGACGCGTGGCTCGGTGCGTTCGTCGCCGGCACGAGGTCTGCTTCCCCGGCACCTGGAGCGGCCGGCGCGGCGAACGACGTCGCCTGGGCGACGCTTGAGATCTCCGGGCTAGCGCTGCTCGTCGGACGTAGCGGTCGACCGTTTCGCGCGCGGGAGCGCCGCCAGCTCTCGACGCTCGCACTCATAGCGGACCATCGCTGGCGCGAACTCGTGATGCGCGACAGCATGCGCGCACACCCCTCGCGACCCGCCTGAGAAGCGGTGCCTGCGCCGATCCACGCTCGGTGTGGTCGAGATCGTCACCCTCGCTCATTTGTTGGCGGATGTCGACCGACTGCTGCCCGATGACCGCCACTTCCTGGCCCAAACCGCTGTATCGGTAGCGGGCAGGTCCGCGAGTTAGGCGGTGTTCACTAGCTAGCGACGATCTGGTCGAGGATCGGCAAGAGGTAGGACGTGAACTTCTCGGGATCCTCGGACATCGGAAAGTGCCCGAGTCCTTCCATCAACGTGTAGCTCGCTCCCGGAATTGCATCGGCGAGCGCCCGCGAGACTGTTGGATCGGCGGACCAGTCGTAGTCGCCGCTCAGCACATGTACTGCTGTCTTCGCCGTGTCGATGTCCTTCGCGGAATCGGTGAGATCGTGTTCGCCGAGGTAGTAGACGAGGTCGCCCTTGAATACACCTGGCGCACCCTGGCTATAGGACCAGCCGGTCTCTCGGCGAAAGGCCTCGGGGCTGCTCGGCGAGGTCATGGTGTACATCAGCGCGCCTTTGAGTTCATTTGAGACGCGTGGGTGGTGGAGGTAGCGCAGGAACGGCTCATCGACGTGGGTCGCGATACCCCCCTCGACAGAAACCGCCGCTCGGAACTCGCCTGGGTAGTGCAGCGCCAGATCCGGTGCCAGGTGGCCTCCCATCGAGCACCCGACGAAGATCGCGTCGTCAAGTTCGAGCTCGCGCCGGAGCTGCACCACGAATCGCATGAAGAACTCCTGATGCAGCGCGTACTCCTGCTCCCACCAGTTGACGCCGACCGGTGGGACCGATTTCCCGTGATACGGCAGGTCGTACGCGATCAGTCGATAACGCGAGGTGATCTCGGGGTTTTCAAGCAGATGGCGCCACTGCTGACCGTTCGAGCCAGCCGTGTGCTGTAACAGGACCGGGACGCCGGTCCCCGCCTGTTCGAAGTAGACCCGGTACTCCACGCCGTCGACTGGGACGTAGCAGTAGCGACCGACAGCGTCGTCGAAGCGCGTCATCCCTGCTCCCTATCCACCACGGCAACCAGCCGGAGGATGTCGGCACTTCGTCGCACGGCCGCGTAATAAGCCCAGAGCGTCTCGACGTCGCCGCCGAGGCGAAATCCGTGGTGTGCGCTCGCTGCATGAAAATCCTGGTAGAAGGGACGAGGTGCAAGCTCGAGCAGCTTTGCCCAGTCCTCCTCGGGCGCTGAGATGACCACCGGAGATGCTGTTCCAATGACGCTGTCGCCTACCTCGGTGACCTCTCCTTCAGTGAGATTCACCACACAGCGCTGCTCACCGATGTGGAACTCGAGCGCGCCGTTCCAGTAGCGCGCGGCGAGCCGGAACTCCGGATCGCGGTTCAGCGCATCGCGGAGCTCATTCGGCGGGAAGGTGACCGACATCGCCTCAGCCGAGTGGAATGGTGGCGGACAGCTCTTCGGCGAACTCCGGGGAGAGTGGGTGCGCGATCGCCTCTACAACCGAGACTCGCTCCTCGAGCGAGGCGTTACGCCACTCGCCCCTCTCGAAGGCCGCCTGCGCCGAGCGAACAGCTCTGTCGACGTCCTCCGCGGTAGCGACTGTGGCGTGACCGAACGGCTCTTCGGTGAAGGGACTTATGACGACTGCCGAAGCGTCGCCGGTTGACCGCTGCCACTTCCCGTCAATGAAGGAGCCTTCGCATACCAGCATTTTGCTGCCCCCCTGACCCTTGTTTGCCAACGCGGGGCCACGCCGCGCGGCGCGCTCGAGTGTTTTCGTGGAAATCGTAGTCGTGCGGGTGGTGCAAACGACCTTCGGAGTGGTGGTGCTTGTCAGCTTGGGGTCGGCGTACCTCTGGCGCGCGACGCGTCAGCTAAGCCTCTACTCTTGTGAACCAAGAGCTTGACCTGGGCATACGTGACCAAAGGGGCTTTGCACACAAAAGTCCCAGTTCAGGGCATTTAATGTGCAGCCATAGGCTTTTTTGTGCGAGGCGCGCAGGGGAATGCCGGGTCCGGCGCACCGACTTCGTCCTCGCGGTCGAGGCCCTACTGTTCTTTATAGAGCGAGAATATTCGCCGAACTCGGTGGCGGACCTCGTCACGCTTCACGGTGGGCGACAGGTAACGGATCGCCATGCCGCTGCCCTAAGACTTGTCGAGTCCTTCTATGAATCGCGACGAGACCGTGGCGATCAGTCTCTCTAAGACGGCGATGTACTCGGCCATCAAGTCTTCGAGCGGGGTGGCTCGATACTCTTCTGGCGCGTCTTGGATAGTCATCCAGGTTCGATATGGGGCCGGCGGAGCTGGCAGAAAGCTGCCGTCCTCCATCAGCCACCAGCCCTTGCCGATGTCGGGTCGGTATGCCTTGGCTCCCTCCGGAGGCTGTGCGCCGGGAGGAGGAAAAGGCCCCAGGAACTCATGCCCTACCAGCAGCTTGGGTGAGGCCCCTTCTTTGATTACAGGGTTCCTCAGTTGATAGAACCAACGCGCGACAGCGTTCGTCCGCACCTCCGACGTTACCGAGTCCCACCACTCCTGCCACTCGTCTCTTTGCGCGAACGATGCCTTCAAGTGCTCCAGTGTCCAAGTCACGGATCTGGCATTTTCCAAGAAGTTTCTGAGGGCGGTGTACTGGCGTGGCTTGTCCGGTGCGCTCCGAAAATCCTCCACGGCGTGAATTACCGAGTCGAGCACGCCCTTCGCAGCTGTCACCCAATAGTCGGGCGTCTGGTCTTCTGGCGGAGTGGATTTGAAGAAGGGGATACCCATCACGCTCTACCTTTGGAGGAAGAAGGTAGAGAAGCCGAAGCACGAACAGCCCGCTCGCGAAGGTGGCTGAGCCACGAGCGGGAGGATCAACCGAGTTCTCAGACTGATCCTCCCGTCGCGCATCAGTTACTTCCCGGACGGTTCGTCAAGGATGTAACCCTGGCCCGGCTTGTCGGTTGGGGGAAGGGGCCTGCCTTCCACCGAGACGACAGTCTCGCCAGTGTGTCCACCCAACGGCCCCACGATTTCGTAGAGACCGGACTTGGGCGTTTTGTCCCCTGGCTTGAGGGGACCGGTGTTTGCAGTCATGATGGGACTGCTCCCTTCTGGAGAGGTCGGTACCGGGTCTTGCTTACAGGCCGATCCGGTACTGGCTCTCCGGTTACGTGGCTCGACGGCTCTCGTCGATACCACCCTCTATTAGGCGCGCGTTTTCGAGCGCAACTGTGTGATACCCCTGGGTATCACGGACTTCCTAGGGACCTCACGCTATGGTCGCTCGCGACCGGGATCCGCGAAGCGACCGGGGGATTTGATCGGAGGGTAGATGTCCGCAGAGAAGACCGAGCAAGTGATGGTGCGTCTGACACCGGACCAGTACCGAACTCTGAAGTTGGAAGCGGAACGGGACGAACGCCCCATGGCTCAGATAGTGCGCCGAGCGATCGACAACTACCTCACGGAAACGGCGCTTACTACTCGTTAACAGCCCCACGCGGTGACTGTGGCGCCGGGCTGATCGTTTCGGAACTGGGGCACCTCCAGCCCCATTTCGTAAATGCACGCGATCAGTACACAGAGGTTGTGAGCAACGACCTTGCAAAGAACCTCGTTCAACTGCCCGGTGTCGGACTTGGAACGAAGCGAGTCTCCGAACTTCCGCTTGATCATGCTGAACGTGCACTCAACGTTCGACCGCTGGTGGTAGCGGGTCAAGAACGTGTCCCGCTCATAAGCGAACAGGTGGTACATCTTCGACCACATGCCACCAGCCGTGATCGGC
>DATCDR010000003.1:0-2346 GCA_036510575.1 Acidimicrobiales bacterium
TGCTGATCGGCTGGACACCGTCAGCTTCGGGGAGCTCTCCGCGTTTTTGGCGGACCTACTTTTTCGGGCCGCCCACGCTGCTCAAGGGTGGGGAATTTCAGTGATCGAGTCTGGGGAGAGTTCCGTGATCGTTACCAGTCTTTGGAGAGTCCAGATCCGACCCGCCTCGGGTAATGATGAGTAGGGTCCCTGAGTCACGCGATCCACGAAGCTTCAGGAGCGATCGGCGCGATTGCCCGAGCAATCTCGCCCGGCTGGCGAGAAGAGCTAGCCGTTTCCGACGTGTGACTGGCTAGCACGGCCGCGCGCTCCGCGGTCACGGTTACCAGACCGAACGTACGAAGAACTTGGATGACCCGCCGTCCGAGGTCGAATCGACGACTGATCTGTGCTCCCTGGGGATGCAGATGGAGTGAGGTGCTCACCCTCTCCAAATATCCAGATGGAGGCCGCCCGGACGTTCACTGCGTACCCTGCACCTTCGGTCACGCTCTTGGCGCGAAGGAGGGTTGAGTCGATCGGTTGATCGCTCCGCCGAATAGGAGCATCACCATGATGCGGACGCTCATTGCGAGCACGCGCCAGCGATGAGGCACGCCGACGCCGGTAGCAGGTATCCGAACCGCGGAGATGCGCGACTGGCGAGACGTACTTACGGTTGGGATTTGACGCGCCGGAGCGCCAGCACGGCGATGTCGTCTCGAGGGACGCTGCTTCCTACGAGAGCATCCATCACCGTCCTACAGACGATCTCCGGATGCGAAGCCGTCGCAGCATCGACGAGGCGCTGGAGTCCAGCGTCGAGGGACTCGCCACGACGTTCGATGAGCCCGTCGGTATAGGTCAACAACACCGAGCTGAGCGGAAGCTCGACTGTCGTCGATATCCGCCGTGCATCAGCGAGAACGCCTAGCGGTACGGTCACGGGTACGTCGATAAGTGTCGCCGAGCTGTCCGGTACGGCCAACACGGGAGGAGGATGACCAGCTGACGCGAGCTCGATCGTGTCATATGGAGGCCGGGCCATCGCACAGAGCACGGTCGCCATTAGGCCGGGCTCGAAGAACTGCAGCTTGCGATCCGCGAGCGCGAGCACGGTGGCCGGCTCGTATCCTTCCAGCGCGTAGGCCCGAATGGCGGAGCGCAGTCGCCCCATGACTATCGCGGGTCCGAGACCGTGTCCGGCAACGTCGCCAGTCATGATCCAAAGATCGCCTGACGGCATCACAAATGCGTCGTACCAGTCGCCGCCGACGCCGCCTTCTTCCGCCGGAACGTAGCGCGTCGCGAACTGCATACCCGGACACGCTGGCAGCGCGGATGGCAACAGACTGCGCTGGAGGACGCGAGCGGCGGCTCGTTCGACCTCCAACTCGCGCTCTCGGATTGCGGCAGCAATACGATCAGCGACCAGCTCGAGGAGGCTGGTCTCTTGTTTGCTGAACCTCCTCGGCGTCAGGGAGCCGACGTGCAGCACACCGAGCAGGTGAGAGCCGTCCTGGAGGGGAACACCGAGCATCGCCTGAATGCCCTTTTGCCACAGAATCGGATTTTGCACCGTCGTTTCGTCCACGCGATCTAAGACCACTGGGCGTCGTTCAGCGGCTATTCGGCCGGCGAAGCCGCTTCCTATCGCGATGCGAACACCCTGCCGGACTTCCTCCTCAATTCCTCGCGCGGCTCGTGCGATGAGCTGTTGTGATGCTTCGTCGACGAGCAAGATCGCCGCTGTGTCGACTTCTAAGAGGGCGATGACTCGCTCCAGGAGCTCGGCCAGTAGATCGTCAACGTCCAGGTGGCTGAGGTTGGCGTCCGAGATCGACCCGATGGGCAGCGAAGGCGCAGTCTCGGCGGAGGAAAGAGGCGGAAGCGACATGCCAAGACGCTAGTAAAGTTGCCGCCTCGGTGGTCACGAGCGTCGCCGCAATCCCGGAGCTGGATCGCGGCCCTAAAGCGGTAGCTCGAACCAACACGGTTTTGCCCTCTCCGCGGACGTCGACGCCCCAGGTAGTTGCGAGATTGTCAACGATCATCAGTCCCCTGCCACTCGCGCTCGAGGTGTCGACACTGAGCGGTCGAAGAGCGAGCGACGTGCCGTCCTCGTCGAAGACCTCGATATGGACCTCGTCGTCACCTGCCTCAATGGTGAGCGAAACGGTGCCGAGGCCATGGGTGATCGCGTTCGTCACGATCTCAGAGCGCAATAAGGAAGGTGACCCGCACCGCGACCGTGCCGCTCGAGGGGAACGCCTACGCGGTCGACGCCTCCCTGGTCGGCCGGCGCATCGAGCTCCGCTACGACCCTGAGGACCTCTCCTCGATCGACGTCTACTACGAGGGACGACA
>DATCDR010000004.1:0-5413 GCA_036510575.1 Acidimicrobiales bacterium
TGCGCGACGAGACGGGCCCTGCCGCGCTTCGCGATCGCACTCCACCTCTCCTCCGGTGGCCAGGTTGGCCCGGCTGACACGTCGCGAACCGGCTCAAAGCCGTGCTCATAGGCGTGGCCGGCAAGGAAGTCGGTCGGGTTAAGCGCAATCCGGCGCGACGAGGTGCGAACCAGCGGTGCATTGACCCGAGCGATCGATTTGCCAAGCAGGCGGGCCCGCAGCCCGAAGTCCCAGTCGTCGCCGGCTACGAGCACCGATTGGCCAGCGAGCTGCTCGGTGGGCTGGAGGTAGTAACTGAGCGCGCTGCAAGTCGCGAGCGAGACCGCGTGGTTACACCCCCCGACGTTGACCACCCCGACGAACCGCTCCCACAGCGCGGTGTCCTTCCACATCCACTCACTCGCGCTGGCGACATCGGTGGCGAGAGCCGCCTCGCCGCCAAGCGCAGCGAATAACGCCGGCGCGACGAGGATCTCGGCCTCGGCTGCCTCGATCAGCTCCAGCCAGCTGAGGAGGAAGTCAGCCTCGATCGAGACGTCGGCGTCGAGGGAGACGAGCCAGGTCTCGTCCGCGCTGACATTTCGCGCAGCAGCGTAGGCACCGAGTGCTTTAGCGCCTGCAGTCCTCGCGTACCCGGGGCCCTGTTTGCTCGTTTCGACCACGAGAAGCCGTGAATCGCTCGGGAGGCCCCCGTCGAAGCCGTCGTTGTCGCCGTTGTCGACGAGGATGACGACGGCAGCACGACCCGCAACCTCGACCGCTTCGAGCAACGAGGTGACTGTCTCGCGTGCGAATCGACCGTCGGCGTGCGCTGGCACGACAACGCCGGCCAGGCCGGCCTTCGATTTCACGGGGCGTCGACCACCAAGCGAACCCCAGCGCCAACCCAGGGCCGATAAAGACCGTGGCGGCGCCGCGTCAGTGCGAGATCGCGATGGTGGTCGAAAGAGCCGCCCCGGGTGACGTGAGGATCGGCAGCCCAGGTTTCGTGGCGTGGGACCGTCCAGTGCGCTCCAGGAAGCGGCTCGTAGACCGTCGCTGTCCACTCATCCACGTTGCCGGCGAGATCCAAGACACCCGCCTCCGACGCGCCCTCTGTCCTCGATCCGACCGGCTCGGTCGAGCCGAGTCCCGCCTCGACGAGATTGGCGCAGGAGGGATCAAACTCGTCTCCCCACGGATAGCGGCGATCCTCGCGACCCCGAGCGACGTGCTCCCACTCGAACTCGGTAGGCAATCGGAGCCCAATGCCGTGATGGTCGGCGAGGCGACACGCCGCGTCAGCGGCTTCTTCGAAGCCGAGCTCGTCTGCGGGATGGTCCCACCCAAGCTCGGCTCGCTTGCGACGCGACACCGTCTCGGGCGCAACGACCGCCAGTTCGGACCAGGTAAGCGGGCACCGCATCATCTGGAGGTTGCCGACAGCTGTCTCCAGGTGGCCGGTCTGTTTCGCGAAGTAGTGCCAGGGCAGATCGAGATCAGCATGCTCGCGCCAGACGAGCTTGACTGCCTCGAGCGCGGCACCGACTTCGAGGTGCCGTCCCCCGACATAGACGAGGTCGAGTTCCAACTGACCTACCCGACCTGGCTCTTCGGCCGCTCGACTGCGGCAGCAGCGAGGAGATCGGCGATGTGCAGGCTCGCGCCGGCCACCACCGCCGAGCCCGTCCAGGTGAGCATCGTAAGCGTTCCGTCCCAGCTCGCCACGAGCGCCGCCGAAGCATCAAGACGCAGGATCGTCGAAATTGCCTGATCTGCCTCGAACACCACGTCTCCCGAGCGAGCGTCGGGTCTCACGCCGTCCAGATCGATCTGCCAGGCGTAGACGGCGAAGTCGTACGATCCGCCGAGCACGAGTGCCGTCTGACCTTCGCCCAGAATGCCAACTGCCTTCATCGACTCGTCCGCACCGAGTAGGTCGATGGGGCGGTCAAACCTGCCGCCGACTCGGACGAGCCGGTCCCGCGAAGCGCTTGCTATGAGACCGCGCTGGTCGGTCGCAACCGCGTTGATGAGGTTGCCGTGGTTCCACAACACTTCGCTCGACCCGTCCATCGACAGCAGGCGGACGGTGCAGTCGGTCGCTGCGCTCACCGCCTCGGTGTCCAAACGCCAAGCGAGGGACTTAACAGAGCCGTCATGGACCTTTCCTACCCCCGCGACCGAGAGACCGTCACCGACGGCGAGGCGCGCGATCTCACCTCCATAGGTACCCGCTAGCGCCAGGCGCCCACTGCTGTGGCCAGCGAGCGCGGTCACCGGGGCGTCGAGGGACAACTGATTGATCACCACGCCATCGGGGCCGTCCGTCGCGAAGCGGCTCACGAGCCCTCCATAGGAGCCAGCAAGCCAGCCCCCGTCGACCGCGGCAAGCGAAAGCACCGGATCGTCACCGAGGTGCCAGGCGCGCGACCCCGTCAGGGTGCCGGTGGTGAGGTCGGACCTCGGAACGGTCACCACCAGGCCGGAGTCGAGACCGACGGCGATCATGTTTCCTGCAACTGCCAGTGCATTCGGGCCACTCGTGGCCGGGCCACCATCGCTTACGACGACGAGCGAGTCGATTTCGAGCACGACGGGCGCCGAGGAGAACGAGCCAACTACAACGAGTCGACCAGAGACGTCGAGCGCGCGGGGCCAGAGCCGGCCGCCGACTATCGCCGACTCGACAACGTCACCACGTAGCACCCGTACAGCAGCGTCGTAACTGCCAACGATGAGGCGATCCGACCCGTCGTCGGCGAAGACAACCGAACGAGCTGCCGAGGAGGCAACCGCGTACTCAGCGAGGAGATCTAGCTCGGGTGAGACGATTCGCACGACTCCGTCATCGCAGGCGAGCGCTGCACGACTGCCGTCGGCGGACCAGCTGCATCCTTCGATCGAAGTCGCGAAACTCCGCCGATACGCGCGCTGCGGTAAATCGACGTTCCCAGCAAAGACCTCGCCGTCTTCGCCGACACTCAATACCGAGCCGGTGACCGACGCGGCGATCGCCATGCAGTGACCCGAGTGCGCGGTCACGCGGCCTAGGAAGCGACCAGTCCGCCATTCCCAGAGCAACGCCGTCGAGTCCTCAGAGGCCGTCACTAGCCGCTCGCCGTCGGCCAGCCAGGCGACCGAGT
The DNA here is from genome assembly GCA_036510575.1 of Acidimicrobiales bacterium. Classification (GTDB taxonomy): domain Bacteria; phylum Actinomycetota; class Acidimicrobiia; order Acidimicrobiales; family Bog-793; genus DATCDR01. The sequence continues at coordinate 3,126 of DATCDR010000004.1, forward strand.
TCACGTCGTCGGTGTGGCGTGCCAATCGACCGATCGGCTCGATCAATCCGCTCGATCTGTCGAAGTGATGTAACCCCACGGTCTTATCCGCCGATGCCGTGGCCAGGATCCCGTGATGCTGGGGCGACCAGGAAGCGGCATTCACGAGACGCCGGTGAAGGATCCGTCCGAGGGGCGCGAGGTTTCCGCCACCGCTCAGTTGCCAGATCATCGCTGTGCCGTCGTAGGAGGAGGTCGCGAGCAAGTCGCCCTCGGGGGCGATCGCCACGTGTGTGATCGGAGCCGAGTGACCGAAAGGCGACCTCGGAAGGGTGACCGTACGCATGCGGCGGAACTACCGCAGGTGGGACATGCGGCTGATCTTGTGGTCGAGGTACTCGTTTGCGCTCTCGGGCGCGCTAACCCATGCGGAGACTCGCTCCACCTCGATCCCCGCGTCTTCCACCGCCTGGATCTTCTCGGGGTTGTTGGTCATCAACCGCACGCTGTCGATGCCCAGTTCACACAGCAAGTCGGCGGCACCGCTGAAGTCGCGGTCATCGACTGGGAGTCCGAGCGCGATGTTCGCCGCCACGGTGTCCACCCCACCATCTTGTAGCGCGTACGCAGCGAGCTTGTCCTCGATACCGATGCCGCGCCCCTCGTGATCGAGGAAGTAGACGATCAGCCCGCTCCCCTCCTCGCCGACGCGCCGGAAGGCCTCGTCGAGCTGGTCTCGGCAGTCACAGCGAGTCGACCCAAGGACTTCACTTGTCAGACATGCGCTGTGCAGGCGGACCAGCGGAACCCGCCCGTCAGCGAGGTCGCCGTGGCTCAAGGCCACCATTCGGGTGCCGCGATAGGTGTAGATCGCGGCCTGGAACTCGACGCCCTCGCGCGTCGTCCAACGAGTTGCCGTTCTCTCGGCAAGCCCGGACTCGATCGTCATCTTTCGTGGCCCCCTGAACTGTCTGCCGTGCGAAAACCCGTTCGATCATCGACCCGGCAATAACACCCGGTCCACGGAAGTTCTTCATCCTACCCTTGGTGACTAAAAAAGCAGCCTGGGACGGTTAAAACGGGTAGTGAGGAGACTCCGAGACCCTCGTGTTTCGAGTGCGACGCAGCCGGTCTCCTCCGTTTGTCACACGTCACTGACCTGCGGCTTTGTAGCTTACCCGCCCACGGAAGCGGGCTCAGTCCGGGAAACCCGAGCCCCGGAATGAGGAATCAGCGGGGCATACGCGCCTCCAGTTCAGAAATCCAGCCGACCGAATTACCCGCGAATGAAGAGACGGGAGGATGCCCGGCTGCTCGGGAATGCCCTCCGATTCTCGGTGGCCCGCACCACCGCACGCGGTTACAGGTACCTAATAACCGTCGCAGGCACGCCCGCCACGATGGTCGCGGGAGCGACATCGCGTGTCACGACTGCTCCGGCCGCGACGACGGCATCGGCGCCGATGCGCACACCTGGCAAGATCGTTGCGGCAGCTCCGATCCACACATTCGTGTCGATCGTGATCGGCGCCGCGGTGATAAACGCGCGTCGCTTGTCCGGCTCCACAGGATGACCTGCCGTGACCAGGTTGACCTTGTTCGCGATCATCACTTGGTCCGCAATGTCGATAGCTCCGTGACCCGTGAACATGCAGTTGTAGCCGATGAATACGCCCCGCCCGACAGTGATGTTCAAGCCGCAGTCCGCATAGAAGGGCGGGATGAGCGTGAAAGTGTCACCAACGGGCTTGCCAATCAACTCCTCGAAGGCCGCCTGAATCTGTTCCGGCTCATCCATGGAACAGGCACTGAGCTTGGCCGAAAGCCGCGTGGCCACCTTCACGCGTTCGAACATTTCACGCGATTCAGGCGATCTGGTTCGTATCAGTTGGTTGTCGTGCATGCACTTCCTTACTTAGGCGCCCGTTCGGTAGGCCTCCGAGCCTAGGTGGCTGGTGTTGAACGAGTGTCCAATGTGCCGATCGATCCTTCGTCGACAGCCGAGAGTGCCTCGCATGTTCCAGGTGCCAATGCCCGCGATGACGCCAACGCGGGCAATTCTTGGCAAGACGTAGGGCCTTCGGGGCCGGTCGTGCGACGCAAGGGCCCTCCAGGGCCTCTCATCAGGCCATCGCCCATCCTCCGCCGGCGGTCGAGCGGATCCCGAGCGTCGCGAGGCGCGCGAGGTTGGCCGCTGCGGAAAGCAGGCTGAAGTCGGCAGCAACTCGGAGCTTTCCGCGCACCCTCGCTCGCCGTCCGCCGTGCCGCCGTCGCATCAGGTGGCCGAGCTTTCGCTCGACCTTCGGGCG
>DATCDR010000005.1:0-2624 GCA_036510575.1 Acidimicrobiales bacterium
AAAGCTAGGCGGAAGTTGTCGAGGCTGTTGCTCTTGGCCTGGTCCGAAAGCTCATCGTCGGCGGCCCAGCTCTCCTCGAACTGGTCCAACAGCAACTTGTCGACGTCGGTGAGGTCGGTCCCGAAGCGTTCGTTGAGAACCTCCACGATGCTGGAGAGGTGCTCGAGCTCGAGCTGCTGAGCGCCTTTGCCCTCCCCAAAGAACGACCGCACTTCGCCGGTATCGGATGTCAGCGACAGGGTGCCGCTGAAGGTCATCTGATGGCGCAGGTGCGTGAGCTCGACCTCTGTGCCGAGGTCGAGCCGCTCGACGGTGCCGGTGTCGCGTAGGTAGAGCGAGAGCGCGCGACAGTAGACGTAGTCGCGCTCGAGCGCGGGGTCGGTGAAGGCGGCGATCTGGGAGACGAACGAGTAGGTCCGCACGAAGCGGGTCAGCGCGTCGCGGAACTCCAGCCGCTCCTCATCGCCCATCTCCTCAAAGCGGGCCTTGGCCGGACCGATCGCGGCGTAGGTCTCCGCCGAGCGCTTCTCATCCGACGCCCCGGCACCGAGCAGCGCGGGCATCGCGGCCTCGATCTCCTCGGGGCGCAGCACGTCGAAGTCATCGAGCCGACGCCGGGTATCGGAAAGGATGTTGGAATCCGTCGGCGGCGCCACCGTGCAGCCGTGAAACTGCTCGAACGCCTCCACGATGTCCTCGGTGTCATTGCGGAAGTCGAGCACGAAGGTGTTCTCCTTCAGCGGGTGGATACGGTTGAGGCGTGAAAGCGTCTGGACCGCCGCCAGACCGACCAACGGCTTGTCGACGTACATGGTGTGCAGCAGCGGCTGATCGAAGCCCGTCTGAAACTTCTCGGCGACGATCAGCACGGCGTACTCGGGTGTCCCGAACTCCTCGGCGGTACGGGCTTCGGGGAAAGTGTTCATGTTGGCCTCCGTCAGCGGCGTTCCCGTACCATCGTCGATCTTGCCCGAGAACGCCACGAGCGTCCTGATGTCGCTGTAGCCCTTGGCCTTGATGTACTTGTCGATGTTCTGCTTGTAGCGGACGGCGTGCAGCCTGGAGGACGTGACGACCATCGCTTTGGCGAGCCCGCGCATCTCATGAGCCGTGTGCTGGCGGAAGTGCTCGACGACGATCTCGGCCTTCTGTGCGAGGTGGTGAGGATGCAGGCTGACGAAGCGCGCGATCGCTCGGCGTGCCTTCTTCGCGTCGTACTCGGGATCTTCCTCGGTCGCCTTCTCGAGCTTCCAGAAGGTTTTATACGTGGCGTAGTTTTCGAGCACGTCCATGATGAACCTCTCCTCAATCGCCTGCCGCATCGAGTAGAGGTGAAACGGTTCGTGCTTCCCGGTCTTGGGGTCCAGCCGACCGAACATCTCGAGCGTCCGCCCCTTGGGGGTCGCGGTGAACGCGAAGTAGGAGAGATTCGACTGGCGACCGCTGCGCGCGCCGACCGACCGAGCGAGAGCCTCCTCGACCGGGTCGATCGCTTTCGCGAGCAGCCCAGAATCCTCCGCCTCGGCGGCGGTCAGCTCCTGTTCCTCTCCAGCGCCGAGGGCCAGCCGCAGATCCTTGGCGGCCTCGCCGGTTTGAGATGAGTGCGCCTCGTCGATCACAACCGCATAGTTGCGTGCGGGAACATCGCCGATCTTGTCGATCACAAACGGGAACTTCTGCAGCGTGGTAATGATGATTCGCGCCCGTTCGCCCCTCAGTGCCTCGGCGAGCTGGGCCGAGTCCTCGTCGATCTTTACGACCACACCGCGGGCGTGCTCGAACTGGTAGATCGTGTCCTGAAGCTGTTTATCGAGGATCACACGGTCGGTGATCACCACGACCTTGTCGAACACCTTGCGGTCCTCCGCGGTGTGCAGCGTCGAGAGGCGATGCGCCGTCCACGCGATCGTGTTGGACTTGCCCGACCCGGCAGAGTGCTGGATGAGGTAGGAGTGTCCGGCGCCGTTCGCAGCAGCGTCGGCCTCGAGCTTCTTGACGGCATCCCACTGGTGGTAGCGGGGAAAGATGACGGTCTCTGCCGCGCGTCGAGCGGCGACCGAGCCCTTGTCGGGGCGCTCGACGTGGATGAAGCGGTGCAGGATGTCGAGCCAGGCGTCCTTGGCCCACACGCGTTCCCACAGGTATGAGGTCTTGTGTCCGTCGGGGTTCGGCGGGTTGCCTTTGCCGAGGTTGTGACCGAGGTTAAACGGGAGGAACCTCGTTGCTTTGCCCTCTAGCTTGGTCGTCATCGCCACCGAATCTGGGTCCACAGCAAAGTGAACGAGCGCACGCTGCCCGAGCGTGACGTTCTTCGGATCACGGTCGTCGCGGTACTGCTCGATCGCGTGCTCGATGTTCTGCCCGGTGAGATGGTTCTTCAGCTCCGCCGTCGCTACCGGAATGCCGTTGAGGAACAGGCATAGGTCGAGCGTCTTTTTCGAGTCGGGGTCGTATGGCAGCTGGCGCGTGACGGTCAGGCGATTGGCGTCGTAGTCGGCCACGAGCTCGGGAGCGACACCAAACGCAGGCTTGCGGTAGGAGAGGCGGATCTCTACGTTCTGATCGCGGATGCCGTGGCGCAGGACATCGATGGTTCCCCGCTCGTCGATCTGCTGCGCGAGACG
>DATCDR010000006.1:0-4935 GCA_036510575.1 Acidimicrobiales bacterium
CGGCCGCCAAGGGAGACCGAGGTACGTGAGGGTGCAGCGGAGGTCCGCCGTACGCCACGCCAACCATCGGAGGGAGGCGGGGGGCGACCCTCATCACCAACTGGACCAGCTCGACCACCGCGTCCCGCTCGACCGGAACGACCTACGAGGACTCGCCCGCCGCGACTCGTCGTCGGCACGACGCATCGCGATGCGCTCTTTGCGACCTATCCGCCCGAACAGCGGCCGATCGCCGAACAGCTGGCACAAGGTGGTCTCGCCTCAGTGCGACGCTCACTGGCCGACGAACAAACGGCAGCGAAGGCAGAAGGGCGCACCGTCGGCAACAGTGAGGCGATCATCGCGGTTGCAGAGCAGATGCTCCCAGCTGTCCGCGAGACGATCTGGCTTGATCGCGCCGAGGCCGCGGTCACGATGCTCGACGTCATCACGCTTCGAGATCTGCGCTCGACTGTCGCCGCGGCGGCTCCCCGAGACGAGATCGGTCGCGAACTGCTTTCTAAGTTGCGCGAGGCGCTGACGACCCGGGTCAACAAGCTCCGAACCGGTTGGGAAGAGGAGATCACTAAAGCGCTCGACGAAGACCGCGTGCTTCAGGCTCTTCGCCTCTCGGCGCGTCCGCCAGAGCCAACGACTCGCTTCCCCGCAGCTCTTGTCGAGCGACTAGTTGCCGCAGCAGGTGCCGGCATGTCCTCGACGGTACCGAAGGACCGCTGGCTAGCGCTCCTCGAGGCCGCCTCGAACTCACCAGTCCGACGCTCGATTCATCCTGAGGGACTTCCTGCCGACGCTGATGGCTCGGTTCGCCAGGCGGCGACTGAGGCAGCAGGCCGTGTACCGGCCCTTGCGAAGCTTCTTGGCTTGGCCATGCCTCCGCCTCCTCGCCCGATGGCGCAGCGACCACTCCCACCGCGTCCACCGCGCCCGGTGCGTTCGCCGACCGCCACCGCTCCAGCAGCGGAGCCAGCTGTGTCGGGCGCGCCAACGACCGAAGCTGCGCCCGAGACGGCGGCGGTCGGCGAGCCAGCTGCCACGCAGTCTGAAACCACGCCGTCGGAGTTGGTGCAGCCAGAAGTCGCGCACTCAGATATAACTCCATCCGACGTCGTAGCACCCGAGCCTCCTGCAGCGATTGTCGAGAGCGTCGTCGCGGCAGAGACATCAGAAGCCACGCAGCCAGAAGCAAGTCCGTCCGCCGTCACGCAGCCAGAAGCCGCGCAGCCAGAAGTGAATCCGTCCGACGTCGTAGCACCTGAGCCTCCTGGAGAGGGTGTCGTCGCGGCTGAGACCTCAGTCCCTGACGCCGATGTCGCGAGCGCCGACGAGATACCCATCGCGGCAAGCGACGCGGGAACCGGCGATGACGCCGGACAGTCCGAGGAGTCCGCTGATGCGGACGCTTCGTCCGAAGTGGGCTTAGTAGAGCCGCTCGATGATGCCGTGCCGGTCGAGCCAGTCGCTGAGACCCTCGGACAGCGTGAGGAGCTCTAACCCCGCTCGATCGAAGTACTCCACTGATTGCGCATCGCTTCCTGCTCGCAGATCACCCTCGACCGTCGTCGCCTCATAGGTCGTGATTTCGTAGCGTCTCGGCGGGACCACGACGGTGTTATGGCCGATGCGATCGCCGATGACGCCCCGAAGGCCGGTCTCCTCGAATAGCTCTCGCTTCGCTCCTGCAGCCGCACTCTCATCCGTGCGGAGCTTTCCGCCAGGAAGTGCCCACCTTCCGGCTCCCGGTTCATTCGCCCGAAGGACGAGCAGCAGTCGGGTGTTATGAATTACGATGACGCTCGCGCAGGGCACTTCTTCTAGATGCTCACTCATGTTGCTGGTCTACCACTGTCGTAGGTCGAACCCGCGGAGCCATGACGAGGAGCTCGGCTCGATAGCCGAGCGCTTCGTAGAGCGACTTCTCGGCGCGGTCCCCTGCTGCTGCAACAGCCGTCATTGCCCCACTCCCCCGTTGGTCGCAAAGGGCAGTCGCATGATTGATCAATGCCCGCGCGATGCCCTTTCGTCGCTTGGCGACAAGGACATAGATTGCGAGCAGCCGGGGCGGATCGAAGGAGAGCACGGCGAACCCCGAGAGGCCGTCGGCACCTTCGGCCACGAGCGTAGAGACGCTCGAATCTGTGATCAGAGACGAAAGCAGGCGGTCGGGATCGTTCGGCAGCGAGGCTAGCCGGAGCACGTTCCCGCGCTTGTCGGAGACTTCGCCCGACGCGGTCGCAAGTAATGCCCCAAGCTCGCTCTCGTCGCCGTCGCCAGCGACGCGAACTACGAGCGACGCGTCAGTCGGCGTCGTCAGCCTGCTCGAGCTGGGTGATCCTCGCGAGAATCGTTCGCCTGGCGCGATGAGTCTCCTCATAGAGGCGCACCGAGCGCAGCTCGTCTGCATCGAGCCCATTTAGTCGAGCGACTATCTGTGAGGCGGCAAGTGTGTCGTACGACGGGATCGCGAGCTCTGGCGTCGGCGCGTCCGCGACGTGGCCGCGTGCCTCGATTATCACGTCCTCGCTAGTGGCCAAGACGGCAGGCTCGCTGCTCTCAGGGGCTTGTTCTCCTTCTGGGCTCAACGGTCTGAGGAGGTCCTCAATACTCCGCCTGACCTGTCGGAAGACCATCTTTCCTGCGAAACGCGCGATGCCAAGCTGCGGCCCGAGCTTGGCTTTGCCGCGATCGACGAGCCCAGGCAGATCTTCAAGAACCGTGATCGCCAGCCCCAGTGGGGCGAAGACGGCGTAGTCGAGGATCTCGTCGATCAGCGGACGTTCGTCGTCGCTCATACGCAGTCCCGGCAGAGCTTCTTTTTCCGGTCAGCGAGCTGGGTCTCGTTCTTTACGAGGAAGCACGACTGGCACACGAACTCGCCGGGCTGCTTTGGCAGCACCCGCGTCGTACCGTCTGTCCGGTCGTCGACGTCGACGACGTCATCTTCGTCCTCGTCATCGTCTTCTTCCTCTACGACGACCAGCCGTTCTTTCAAGATCACGTCGAGACTCGCTTCGACCTCGTCGTCGTCTAGGTCGTCGTCGTCATCGCCTTCGGCCTCGGCCTCTGGCTCTGCGCCAGGCTCTGGTACAACGGCGACTGGTATCTCCACGTCTGCTTCAAGTTCGTCGTCGTCATCTAGAACCTCGTCGAGGTCCTCGTCTTCTAGCTCGACATCTTCGAGTCCAGCCTCGTCCAGCTCGACGTCATCGAGGCTGACCTCATCTAGTTCATCTTCCAGGGCGTCTTCGTCGACCGCTACGTCTCCTGCCAGGGCTTCTGCAGGGACTTCCTCAGGGGTCTTCTTGTCCTTCTTGCCAGGCATCCAGCTCCTCGCACGTTCCGACACCGTCAATTTCCTGCGCTCACGGGATCGTGAGCGGCCTGCCGACGGGTCTAGGCGCGGTCACTATACGGCAATGACCCGGTCCATGACGCGCCGGAGCCAAGGAAATTCGCGAGAAGTTAACCGAGGTCGGGCGGATCAGTGTGCTGGGTGGGCCCAGGAGGCTGTTGGCTCCGTCGTAGGCACCCTTCAGCGCGCGTTGTGCCGACGGTGAGGACGACGTTTTCTACTTGGCCTCCTAGACCCACCGATGCAACTGCCCCTCAGCCAACCAGAGCAACTGACGGATGCTCTTTGCGCGGTCAGATCTGAAAGCGAGGCACCCCCATTAGGTACCAGGCAGTCGAGCCAGTCAACCGTCGAAGTGATGACGATGTCGCTGTATTTGGGCCAGCCGTGGGCGTTTCTGACAGCTGTGCTACTGGGAAAGTCCCATGCGCCGAACCGCCGCGCGTTCTTCGGCCTCGAGACGGCCGAGCTCGACCTCGGAGTAGTCGATGAAGACCATCGAGTCAGCGATCTGGCGGTGGCCTGCCACCGTGGCGATCTGGCGGTGCATCTCCTGGGCGATTCGTCGGTAGGTGGGGTGTCCTTGCGGGGCGCTTCTGAGCTCGAGGAGGTGCATCGCCTCACGAGCCGAGAACTCCATCGCGTACCTGATTCGGTATGCGAGTGGAACGGCGTAGGCGGCCTGCTCGGGAAAGTGTTCGGCGAGCGCGGCGTGCAGTTCGGCCGAGCGCTCGAGGCTCTCGGCGTAGGGTTCGGCGAGACCTGCACCAGCGACGATCTCGGGAACGGTGTAGCCGAGGCTTGTCGAGAGCGGCTGCCACTCGATGGTGAGCATGCGGTGTCGCTGCAGATCGCGAAAGGCCCCGTAGTCCGAGACGATGTCGAAGCGGTAGCTCGTACGCTCAAAGGCGCGCCCTGGCCGATGTCGCCGATTGTCGCGGTCGCCGATGTAGGCGTGAAAGAGCGCTGCCCGATCAGCTGCGTCCATGGCATCGACTTTGGCGGCAATCGCTGTCTCGGGGAGTGTGCTGAAGGCGTAACACATCGCGACCAGGACTTTTGTCTCCCCGTCAGGGTCGAAGTCCGTGAGACGGACGCTCGACTCCCCCACCGGCCCCTGATCGGCCTCGTCGTCGCCGAAGCGCTCGGCGACCACCTCGGCCATGAAATCGCGGCGCTCCTTTAGGTACTCAGACCAGACGCCACCGCGATCGGGGCGCTCGACGCGGGTCAGAAAGGACGGAACCACTTTTCTCAGCTCGGTCAGCATCATCTCGGCGTAGCTGCGCGCCTCTGGCAGGGAGTGCGAGCGCATCCGCAACAAGAGCAGCTCATAGGACTGGCCCGAGCCGTAGATGCCGACGTTGGAGAGCGCCCCTGCTGGAAGGAGACCCCGGAGACCGTCGAGGGCACGTGCCCGAATCGACTGGCGGTAGGCGACGTCAGAGATCGCGCCCTGCTTCGGCAGCGCTCGCGTCAAGAACACCTGCAGTTGCGGCAACAGCTTGCCGTAGGTGTCAAAGGCACGGTCCATGTCGCCCACGTAGCGCGCCCCGAGGCCGGACTCGAGTACTTGGGAGTCGCGA
>DATCDR010000007.1:0-27020 GCA_036510575.1 Acidimicrobiales bacterium
CGTCGATGAGCGTCATCGCGCCAGGCTCAACACCGATCGCCGTGACGACGTCGAGATCGGCGTGGGAGAGGAAGTCGATCAATGCGGTACCGACCGCGCAGAGGTTGTACTCGCGATCGGTCCGGGCGGGTAGAAACGGAAGAGAGTCTGAGCTGGGCATGGCGGTCAATGTAGCGCCATGCTGCGACGCGACGATAAATGGGTACTGGGAAACTCGACCGTCACATCCCATTCGTATCCTCGCCATGTGCTCGTGCATCAGGCCTTTCGCTTCGAACTGGACCCGAACAACGCCGTCAGGTGCCGATTCGCGTCGCATTGTGGCGTCTCGCGCGACGCGGGGATCGTCAGCTCAACCGTGCGCTCCACACCGTCGTGCTCAGTCGAGTCCAACACGACAAAGAGACCCGGGTCTACGTCGAGCGTCGTCGCGCCGAGGGCAAGACCGATCGCGAGATCAAGCGATGCCTGAAGCGTTATGTTGCTCGACGGCTCTTCCGTCAGCTCGAATCTCTCAATCAGGGGCTTGACGAAACATAGGAGCGTCCCACTACCGAGTCACTAATCTGGCGAAAATGAGTTCCCAGGATCTGCCCGAGCCCGAGTTTCGACTCCCCGACGCCACACTCCCCCGGCGGTATGCGATCCGGTTGACACCGGACCTTACAGCCGCGACCTTCACCGGCGAGGAACACGTCGAAATCGAGATCTTGAGCGCCACCGAGGAGATAGTTCTGAACGCGGTGGAGTTGAGCATCGACAGTGCCTCCATCTCCGAGGGCTGGCCCGTCGACGCGTCGACGATCGACAGCGACGCCGCCCTCGACCTCGAGGCCAGCCTCGACGAGGCCACCGAATTCCTGCGCCTCGCCGCGCCGAGCGTCCTCGCACCAGGCCGCTACACACTCCACCTCGGCTTCGCTGGAGTCTTAAATGACCGGCTCTGCGGCTTCTACAAGAGCACGTATCGCGATGACGACGACCACGAGCAAGTGATCGCGACCACCCAGTTCGAAGAGACCGATGCGAGACGTGCGTTTCCCTGCTTCGACGAGCCAGCTATGAAGGCGATCTTCTCCATCACGCTCGACGTCCCGCCCGGTCTGTTCGCGGTCTCGAATTCGAGCGAGATCGCTTCGGAGCCGCTAGCTGAGGGCGGCCGCCGTGTGACGTTCGCGGACACGATCGTTATGTCGACATACATCGTCGCGTTCGTCGTCGGGCCCCTGACGGCGACCGCACCGGTGCTCGCCGACGGTGTGGCAATCCGCGTCGTCCACATCCCGGGCAAGGAGCATCTCACTGCGCCGGCGATCGAGTGCGCGGTGCATGCGCTCTCGTTCTACAGCAACTACTTCGGGATCCCGTATCCATCCGACAAGCTCGACCTCGTCGCGCTACCCGACTTCGCGGCAGGCGCGATGGAGAATCTCGGCTGCGTGACCTTCCGTGAAGCGGTGCTGCTCGCCGATCCCGCGATGACATCACGCCCAGAGCTGCAACGTATCGCCGAGGTAGTCGAGCACGAGATCGCCCACATGTGGTTCGGCGACCTCGTCACGATGCGATGGTGGAATGGGATCTGGCTGAACGAGGCCTTTGCGACCTTCATGTCACTGTTGTGCCAGGACAGCTTCCGGCCGGAGTGGAACTGCTTCATCGGCTTCTCACGCGACAAAGGCGGCGCGCTCGCCGTCGACGGCCTGCACGCCACACGGCCGATCGAGGTCCCGGTGAACAGACCCGAGGAAGCCGCGGCGATGTTCGACGTCTTGACCTACGAAAAGGGTGCCGGTGTGCTCTGGATGCTCGAACGCTACGTGGGCGCCGAGACCTTCCGGAACGGCGTACGCCGGTACCTAGCGGCACACCTGAACGCGAACACCGAGACAACCGACCTCTGGGACGCGATCGAGGCCGAGGCACCTGCGGATCAGATCCGCGCGGTGATGGACAGCTGGATCTTTCAAGGTGGCTACCCCGTCATCGATGCGGCTCCCACCGATGACGAGCATCTGTCGCTCACCCAGGCCCCATTCGCGTACCTGCAAAGCGATCCACCTCCGGAGGACTCCGCGATCGGGGACTCCTGGCTGATCCCTGCGCTCTACCGAAGCCCCGGTCAACCCGAGCAGCGGGTCCTCATCGGTGCTGAGCCATCGGTGATCAACCGCGGCGGGACGGCAGTCGTCGTGAACTCTGGCGCGGCGGGCTTTTATCGAGTCAACTACGACTCCGAGCTGCTCGCCCCGCTCATCAATGATCTGGCGCTGCTCGAGCCAGGCGAGCGCTACAACCTGATCGCTGACCTGTGGGCACTCGCCCTCGCCGGACGCGGCGCACTGGCCAACTTCTTCGCAGTCATCAACCATCTCGCCGACGAGGATGAACCCGACGTGTGGTCCGTCGTCATCGGTGCGCTCGGGCTCTGCGATCGCGTCATCAAAGCCGAAAACCGCACACTTCTCACTTCCTTCGTCCGACAGGTCCTCCAGCCACAGCTTGCGCGGGTCGGGTGGATCGCCAAGAGCGGCGAAGCCGAGCAGGTGCCGCTCCTCCGCTCCGCCCTTGTCAGTGCGCTCGGCACGATCGGCGAGGACGACGCGGTCATCGCGCACGCGCGAGAGCTCTTCGCACAAGACCACGAGCGTGGCGAGAGCATCGATGCCGACCTCGCTACGGCTGTCCTCACCGTCGTGTCATCGCACGCGACGCGCGCCGAGTTCGACCAGATTCTCGCCCGCATGCGTCATCCGCTCTCACCGATCGACGAGAACCGCCACCTAAACTGCCTCACCGCGGTCAGCGACGTCGGCCTCGCCGCCGAGGTCCTGGAGCTCTGCAGCGGGGAGATCCGCACGCAAAATGCCCCGTACCTGATGGGCTCGATGCTTCGCAGTCGGGCTATCGGCGTGCTCACGTGGTCCTTCATCGGGGAGCACTTCGCCGAGTTCGCTGAGCGATTCCCAGCCAACTCGATTCACCGGATGCTCGATGGCGTGAGTGGTCTCGTCGCTGTTGACCCCGGCGACGGCGTTCCCGCGCCAGACGTCATCCGAGCGTTTTGCATCGCGAACATCGAACCGGCTCGGCTTCGACTCGTCGGCCAGAGCCTCGAACGACTCGACGTCAACACCGCGTTCGGCGCACGCGCACAACAGGCCCTCGCCGCACTGCTTCGAGCCTGACGGAGCGCGGGCTCTCGTCAGCATCTGGCTCAGCTCTCGTAGACCTCAGGATTGACGCAGTTCGGCAGCCGCTCGCCCGAAAGGCCGGCGATGATGTTGTCGGCGGCGAGATGCCCCATCGCGTTTCGCGTCGCGTACGTCGATGCGGCGATGTGCGGGACGACGATGCAGTTCGGGGCGGCCAGGATCGGGTCGTCGAGCTCGAGTGGCTCCCGTTCGAAGACGTCGAGGCCCGCCCCGCCGATCGTGCCGTTCGAGAGCGCGGCCGCGAGCGCTGCCTGGTCGATGACAGCGCCCCTTGCGGTGTTGATCAGTATCGCCGAGGGCTTCATAGCGGCAAGCTCTCGGGCGGAGATCAGGTGGCGGGTCGCCTCAGAGAGGGCGACGTGCAGCGATACCACGTCGCTCTCGCGAAGCAGTGTCTCGAACTCGACGTAGGTGACTCCTTCGACGGGCCGCTCCGTCCGCGAGGTCGCGATGACCCGCATCGAGAAAGCCAACGCCCGCTTCGCGACCGCCTGGCCGATCCTCCCCATTCCGACGATGCCGAGCGTCGAGTCGGTGAGCTCGAGACCGAGCATGAGCGCCGGATCCCATACCGTCCACTCGCCGGCGAGTACCGCGTCGCGGCCCTCGACGACGCGGCGAGCGCTCGCAAGCAGCAGCGCGAATGTCATGTCTGCGGTCGCGTTCGTGAGCACGCCTGGCGTGTTGCCGGCCGGGACCTTATGCCTTGTGAGGGCTGGTACGTCGAAGTTGTCGATGCCGACAGCGACGTTTGCGATCACGCGGAGCGACGGACAGGCCTCGAGTACTGCCTCGTCGACGCGGTCGGTGACCATGGTCACAATCGCGTCGACAGCGCTCGCGTGCTCGAGGAATTCAGCCGGGCTGGGTGGGCGCGGCTCGGGCCAAACAAACACGTCGGCGACCTGTTCGAGGCGCTCGAGGGCGTCGCCGAGCAGGGTACGCGCCACGAAGATCTTTGGCCGTTGTTCGGTGCTCACGTGCAACCTCCTTCGATGCCTCTCTCAAGCCCCCGACGACGCCACGCCACTCGCCCGAGACCGGCCAACGCTACCGGGGCCATTCGCCCTTCGGGCCCAAAGCGCGCATCGCGAAGTACCTTTGCACGACGAACAAGGAGAGAAGAATCGCTCACGTCCTGGTTGCACCGGACAAGTTTCGCTCGACGGCAAGCGCCCAGGCCGTTGCGGCCGCCTGTGGTCGCGCGGCAGCTGCGATGGGCCACGTCGCAGAGCTCCTTCCCCTCGCCGATGGCGGTGAAGGGCTACTCGAGGTCGTCGGTGGCAGCCTCAAAACGACGGTCGTGCATGGCCCACTCGGCGAGGAGGTCGCAGCCTCTTGGCGCCTCCTCGAAGGATCACAAGGAGCAGCGCACCCGACAGCGGTGATCGAGATGGCAGCGGCGTCAGGGTTAGAGCTCGTCGGCGGGGCACCAGGCAACGACCCGATGGCCGCCTCGACGAGAGGAACCGGGGAGCTGATCGAAGCCGCGCTGAACGCGGGCGCGAGGCGGATCATCGTCGGCCTGGGCGGATCAGCGACCACTGACGGCGGTGTCGGCGCCCTCGAGGTGATCGCCGATGACGTGCGCCTTAGCGACACCGAGCTGCTCGTCGCCTGCGACGTCACGACGACGTTCGTCTTTGCCGCGGAAGTCTTCGGGCCGCAAAAAGGTGCAACGCCGGCGATGGTCGGGCTCCTCGGCAGGCGACTCGACTCCTTGGCCGAGCACTATCTCGAGCGATTCGGCGTCGACGTCCGAAAGATTCCAGGGTCAGGGGCCGCTGGTGGGCTAGGAGGTGGCCTCGCCGTGCTCGGTGCGCACCTGAGCTCGGGCTTCGATCTGGTCGCGGACCTGCTCGGGCTCGAGCGAGCGATCGAACGAGCCGACATCGTCATCACCGGCGAAGGCCGACTGGACGTGACGTCGTTCACGGGCAAAGTCGTCGGATCGCTCCGCGACCAGGTAGCTGGCAGAGCTGCGGTCGCCTGCATCGTCGGAGAGGCCACGCCCGACGCGTTGGCGCTCGCCGGCGACATGACCGTGTTGTCGCTAAGCGATCGTTACGGCGGCGAAAAGGCGCGAAGTGACACCGAAGCACTCATCGAGTCAACGTGCACTGAGTACCTGGCCGCCTGGTCACCCAGACGATGAGCGGCGAGCCGAACGCCCGGGCCACGCAGCTCGCTTGGTTCGCGGCCGCAACCACCGGCTTCCTCTCGCTGGCCGAAGGACTCTCCCTCAAACGAGCTGCGGCCAGTGCCGCGCGCTCTGGGCTCGGCCCACTCCTCGAGATCGGCTCCTACCTCGGCCGGTCGACGCTGTTTCTAGCTGCAGGTGTCGTCGAAGCAGGCGCCACGACGGTGCTCTACAGCCTTGACCATCACCACGGCTCAGAAGAGATGCAGCCAGGCTGGCCCGACCACGATCCGAGCCTGGTCGACGAAGTGAGCGGAAAGATGGACTCGCTTCCTAAATGGCGAAAGCGCATCGAGGACTGCCGAGCCGACGATGTGGTCATCGGGGTTCTGGGGCGATCGGACCTCATCGCCGCGAACTGGACGACCCCGCTCAGCTTCGTCTTCATTGACGGCGGCCATGGCGTAGACGTCGAGTGGGCGGACTACCACGGCTGGTCGGAGAAGCTCGCACCAGGCGGCCTGCTCGCAATCCACGACGTCTTCTCAGATCCTAAAGACGGCGGCCGCCCTCCCTATGAGTGCTACGTCGATGCGCTCGAGTCCGGGCGCTTCGTCGAAGCGACTCCTTACGCCGCCGAGAGCTTGCGGGTACTCCTAGCCACCGGGGACGAAACCTCGTAGCTCGGTGCAGCGTCGCCGAAGAGCTCATTGGCCACTCCCCCGGCGAGCACGTCCGCCGCGATCAGCACCGCGGCGTCGGAGTAGGACGTCGACTCGCCCTTTGGGAACTCGCTGCGCTCGGGGTAGACGACTCCCGTGAGGTATCCGCCGCTTGCCAGCCGTTTGTCCGAGAGCGTGGCGAAGAGCGCTCTCGCTGTTTTGGAATCTCCAGCTCGGACGTAGGCGATCGCCGCCTCCGCTGTCTCGGCAGAGGTGATCCATCGCCGATCAGAGCGGCACCGAACCCCGTCTGGGGTGACGAAGCTCGGCTCGCCATGGCGAAGTCGTTGGCTCGCCGCGTCGGCGTTGATGACACCTGCGAGCACCGGGTAGTACCAGTCCATCGCGAACTCGGACTTGTCGGCAAAGGCCTGCTCCCGAGCCACGATCTCCGCGGCGATGCGATCGCTCGCAGCGCGCCATCCTGCGCCGTCACGGCTGAGCCGATCAGCAAGGGCAGCGCCGTGGCGAAGACTCGAAACGAGTGAGGAACTACCAGCTAGCAGGCGAAGGGGCGATTCATCACCGACGCCGTCGACCGACCAGGACACCTCTCCGGTCCCTCGCTCGTGGTCGGCCACGTAACCAAGCGCCGCCTCGACCATCGAGAACAGCTCCTCGCAGGCACCGCTATTGCCAGTGGCGAGGAGATGCGCTAGCACCCCGCTCGCTACATAGCCGACCGAATTGGTGTCGACGTAGTCCGCCGCGGCCACCCCGTCCTGGTCGTAGCTCGCGCTCCAGGAGCCGTCTTCGCGCTGGGCCACCGCGAGCCAGGAATAGGCGCGGAGCGCGAGATCGTGTCGTCCAGCTACGTCGAATCCGATCGCCGCCTCGACGTGGTTCCAGGGATCCGCGCCAGCTCCATTAGCTAGCAGCACCAATCCGCTGTCGCGCTGCAGCGACGCGAGGTGGAGAACCGTCGCGTCGAGCCCGACGTTCGCGCCCTGTTCCGACCCGCTCACCTGGCGGCCTCCGGCGATGTCACACCGGCATGCCGGAGGTAGACGACGACGCTCTTGCCGATCAGCGGGTCGAGCAGCTTCGCGGCCCATCGGAGCATCGGAGGCTGCGCCGTAATCTCCCAGACGAGGAGACGGTGGTAGGCAGCTACGAGCGGGCGCTCGGGCCGGTTCACGCCGAGCGCGCAGCGCAGCCACCAGTACGGCGAGTGCAGGCCGTGACGGTACTCGTGATGTACCTGGATAAGTCCAGCTGACCGAAGGCGACCAAGCAGCTCGCGTCGCCGATAGATCCGAATGTGACCGCCAGCACTGTTGTGGTAGTCGGAGCTAAGGAGCCAGTTGATCGCCTCGGGGAATGTGCGCGGCACACTGAGTGCGAGGACACCGCCTGCTCGAAGTACGCGGGCGCACTCGAGCATCGCGCGCTCGTCGTCATGGAGGTGCTCGAAGATCTCCGAAGCCACGATCGCATCAAAGGAGCCATCAGCGAACGGCAGGGCGCAGGCATCTGCAGCGAGGACACCGCCGTCGGCCGCTCGAAGCTCGCCGGCGTCTTGCATCGCGGCGATCATGCCGGCAACGCCGGCGAGCTCCTCGAGTGAGGAGTCGAGTGCAACGACGCCTCCGCCTGCCTTCCAGGCGGCGAATGCGTGTCGGCCGCTGCCACAACCGAGGTCCAAAAGCCGAGTTCCACTGCCAACGCTCAGACGTTCGAGGTCGACCGTCAGCACTGCTGCTCACTTAGCGCGAGCCGATAGGCGCCAACCGTCGAAAGCGCTGTCGCGTCCCAGGTGAAGCGATCCGTCACGCGTGCCCTTCCGCGCTCACCAAGCGCTTGCGCCGAGTCAGGGTCATCGAGAATCGAGCGGAGCGCCGCGAACAAGGCGGAGGGATCTCCAGCGGGGACGACCACCGCCGCCTCATCACTCTCGCCGACGACTTCTGGCAGCGCGCCGCCGTTAGAGGCGACTAGCGGCACCCCGCACGCCATCGCCTCGATCGCAGGCAACGAGAATCCCTCATAGAGCGAGGGAACGACCGCAACCGAGCTCGAGGCGTAGCGGGCAACGAGCGACTCGTCGCTCTCGCCGGAAACGAACTCCACGGCAGCGTCCAGGCCGAGGTGCGAGATCAGCCCGGCGATAGGGCTCTTCTCGCGGAGCTTGCCGATTACGACGAGGTGGGCGTCGCTCCGCTCGGTCAGAAGCTTCGCCAGTGCCTCGAGGAGCACCGCGAGACCTTTTAGCGGGATGTCCGCACTGGCGGTGGTCATAATCCTGCCGGGAACCCGGGTCACGCCAGGGATCGGGCGCCAGAGCGCCGTGTCGACGCCGACGGGAACGACGAGGATGCGCGACGCATCGGCTGCCATCTCAGCGACGATGTCGCGCTTTGCCGACTGCGAGACCGTGACGAGAACCGGAAGCCGGCGAGCGACGCGGCTCTGCATCGCCGAGAAGCCATACCAGCGTCGAAGCGACCACCGCTTGCTGGCGGTCGGCGCTGCGGCGAGATCGAGTGCCCGGTCAATGGAGACCGGGTGGTGCACGGAGGCGACGACGACAGCCCCATCGCGCTGGAGATCGAGAAGCCCGCGCCCGAGGCTTTGGTCGTCGTGGACGACATCGAACTCGCCTGGACGGCGGCGAAGCTCGTCACGGACTCGGATGGAGAAGGTCCGCGGCTCTGGAAATCCGCCGGTGAACATCGTCGCGATCTCGAGTACGTCGACACTGCGCTCGATCTCTCGAAGCCGAGGCCGGCGAAACGGGTCGGCGTCCCGGTAAAGATCGAGACTCGGGACCTTTACGAGCTCGATCCCTGCTTCGAGTTCGGGATAGGGCTGCCCCGAAAAAACCGTGACGTGATGTCCGAGACGAACAAGTGCAGCCGAGAGATGCCGGACGTACACACCCTGGCCACCACAGTACGGATTCCCGCGGTAGACCACGAGTGCGACACGGAGCGCGTCGGGCCCGGTAGAAACACTCACGAGATCGCTCGCTTAGGACATTCGCTGCAGCGAATTAGGAGGGGCGCGATCACTTCGGGTGGAAGCCGAGCGCGACCGACTTGTACGCCAGGAGTACCAACGCCAGGATCAGATAACCGAACAGGAAGTGCAGCGCGCCCTTTCGTCCTCGCGAGAGCGCCATTGGCTGGAGCAGTGCGGCCGATGGCATCTGCCAGCGGTCGCGCTCGCCGCGCTCTCTCGGGGTGTCGTGCAGTCGCTCCTCGAGCACCGTCTGGCGGGCGAGCACCACACCGACCCACACGCCCGCTATGAGCGCGACGCCAAGCACAGCTGCGAGAATCGACGTGGCGACGTTGGTGAACACCGTCGTCATCATCAAGATCACCGACATCCCGATCAGCAACGTGACCACCATGCCGGCGATGACGTTTAGCCATGGTCGGTTGACCCACGGCCCGAGGATCGCGCGGTCGTTGCAGAGCAACAGCGCGAGAACCATCGCCACCGGCAAGATGATGCCTGCGAGTGCCTGCACGGCCAAGATGAACAGCCCGAGCGGGGCGTGTGGAATCAACACGATGCCCGCCGCGACCACGATCAGCGCGGCGAAGGTGATGTAGAACTGCTTCGCCTCACGAAAGCTCCGGTTGAGCGACGAGCTCTTGCCTGCCATGTCGCCGTAGGCGTAGGCGGACGCGAGCGTGACCGACGCCGCACCAACCATCGAGGCGTTCAACAGCACGATCGAAAATAGAACTCCCGCCGCGTGCCCGATCGTGGCATCAAGCCCCTGTGAAACGGCGAGCCCATTCTTGAAGTTGCCAAAGAGGTGGTGGTGCCCGCGAAACGCAAACGCAGTCGTCGCGATGATGAGCGTCGCTGCGACGACCGTTACTCCCGAACCGATGATCGTGTCAGCCCGCTCGTAATTGATCCACCGAGGTGTGATCCTCTTGTCGACGATGTTCGACTGCTGGAAGAACAGCTGCCAGGGAGCAACCGTCGTGCCGACGATGCCGATGACGAACAAAACAGCGGTCGAGTTCACGCCGCCGGTTATCCCGGGCGTGACGAATCCGCGGATCACTGAACCTGCATGCGGGTGGGAGAGGATGACGAGTGGTATCACCAGCAAATTCGCGAAAACGAAGATGAACATGAACCGTTCCCAGCGGCGGAAGCTACCCGATGAAGTGATGAGAACGAGCAGAACTGCGGCAACCGGGACGCTGATGTAGCCCGAGATTCCGAAGTATCCGAGTGCGAGCGTGATACCGGCGAACTCCGTGGCGATGGTGAGGAAGTCCAGCAGGAACAGACCAGCGACCGCGAAATGTGCCCAGCGCTTCCCGATGCGCTCGGCGATCAGGCGGTAGAGCCCGACGCCGGTGACCGCACCAAGGCGAACCGACATCTCCTGGCTGATGACCAGCACGGGGATGATGAGGATCAACGTCCACAAGAGGCTGAGCCCGTAGTTCTGACCAGCCTGTGCATAGGTGGAGACGCCGCCGGCGTCGTTGTCCCCGACCATCACGATGATTCCGGGACCAAGTACGGCGAGCAGCGTCAAGACCTTGCGCTTGATCGATCTAGTGCTGGCGGTGCCATCGTCATGGATGGTCCCAAATGCGCCTCGGATCTCTGCCATCTCGCTGCTCACCTCCCTCGCACGGACACGGACGCGTTCTTCCATGCGCGACAGACGAGGTAGGTGCCCGCTATCGAGCTAACAGTCCTCTGGAGCCGGACGCGCGTGGAGTTGGTTGGATAACCAAACGTCGGTATTCAGCGCTCCTCCTTCGTCCAGCCCATGAGAGCCGCACGGCGAGAGGATGGCTTCCGGTGGGCGCCGGAATAGCCGCGACCGAGGGCGTGCCTCCACTCGCGGCACACCTCTCTCGTCAGAGCTTTGGCACCCGTCGGCGTAGGCATTAGCCAGCCACTTGGAACCACCCCTTCGTCCGGGGTGGTCTGTCCTGACCCGGAGTGTCTCTCGACAGGTGGGGTCAGTGGCCTTTGTCCGACGAGCCGCCTCACCGAACGAGGTGCGACTCCTTACGCCGAGATCATACCGCGAGTATCTCAGCTCATTCCAAGGTAGATCAGCTGTCCGCGGACGTCATCCCGAAGTCGCGACGCCACCCGGTGGGCAACAACATCTCGAGAACGTCGTCGACCGTGATGAGGCCGATGATCTTATGATCGCCGTCGACGACCGGCGTTGCAGAGAGGTCGTAGTCGGTCATCTTCCGCTGAATTTCATGTCGATCGGCGTCGGCGCGAAGTGTCACCGGATCCGCCTCGGCGATCTCGCGCACGTGCGCGGATCCGTTGGCCTTTAAGAGTCGCACCACCGAGACCGTCCCACTCAAACGACCCTCGGCGTCGGTGACAAAGATCGTCGAGAGCGCTTCTGGGCCAAACCTGCTGTGACGCACTTCGTCGAGGGCTCCCTCGACCGTTGAATCCTCGTTAACAGCGAGGAAGTCCGGGCTCATCAGTCCCCCGGCGGTCTCGGAGTTGTAGTTCAAAAGTGCGCGGATCTTCTCTTGCCGGTCGGCGGGGAGTGCCTCGAGGACGGGTATGCGCCGCGCCTGGTCGAGATCGACGATCAGGTCGGCAGCATCATCGGGCTCCATCGTGGCGAGTAGACGCGCCGCTTCGACGTCGGTTCGCGATTTCAGGAACTCCCTTTGATGTTCGGTGTCGAGCTCCTCGAACACGTCTGCTTCGAGCTCGCGGTTCAGTCCCACCGCCTCGATAATCTCTTCACCTTCCTCATGCGATGCCGCTTCGACGAGGTCGGCGATCTGTGCCGGGCGAAGGCGTGCAAGCTTGCGGTAGGGGATCCGCATCCTGGCGCTCGGGACATGCGCCACGAAAGGCTCGACGCTCTCCCAGTCGACTACGGCGCTCGGGCCACCCCGATGAGCAAGGGAACCTGGGAGGAGCCGCCGCAACAGCCCTCGACGCGACGGGTCCACCCCGACTACACAGAGCTGGGAGTCGACGCGAGAGAGCTCGATCTCGTTCGCGCTGATAAGGCGGGCGCCGACGAGGTTGATCACGTGACGTCCAGAGACGTCGCGGACGAGGAGGAGCTCACCTGGCCGTCGCTCGAAACGACCGAGATTGACCGTCTCTCCTTGGAGCTGTGCACGACCGTGCCGCAGCTCGAAGACCTCCGAGATCGGAACGAAGTGCTCTCGACCTGCTATTCGGGCCACCAGTCCAGCGACGGGTGGGTGCGCTCCGGTGTTCGCGCGGATGATCAGATCGTCGACTCGCCCAATCTTCTCGCCATGCCGGTCAAGCAGTGGGCTACGAACGAGCGACGAGAGATGGATAAATTCCGGGGGCACTTAGAGGGAACTCGTCCCTCTATGCCCCGATGGTTTCGGCACATCCGTAGCGTAGTGGAGCTATCGCTCGCCGTCGCACGGACTCCGATAATGATCTCGCGGAGTGGCGGGCGCAGCCGCTGCATGCCCGTTCCTTCCCGTCGTCGACGTCGGCGGCGGGACTGGGCGCTCGACCCGCGGGCGCCCGAGGACCCGTCGCATCGATTCGGCGCGCAAGATACCGTGTCGGTATGCGCTACCGACCCCTTGGATCCACTGGAATGCAGGTTTCGACGTACTGCCTCGGCGCCATGATGTACGGCGCAATGGGCAATAACGACCACGAGGACTGCGTCAAAGCAATCAATATCGCCCTCGACGCGGGAGTGAACTTCATCGACACCGCCGACGTCTACTCGCGTGGCGAGTCCGAGGAGATCGTAGGAGAGGCACTTCGTTCCCGGCGCGACGAAGTCGTTCTCGCGACCAAGGTGCACGGAGCGATGAGCGATTCGATACTCGAGCGTGGAAACTCGCGCCGATGGATCATGACCGAGGTCGAGAACAGTCTCCGCCGTCTCGGCACCGACCACATCGACCTCTACCAGATCCACCGACCGGACGCGACGGTCGACATCGAAGAGACGCTCTCGGCCCTTACCGACCTCGTCCGCTCCGGAAAGGTCCGGGCCATTGGCTGCTCGACGTTTCCGGCGGAGCTCATCGTCGAATCGCACTGGGTTGCCGAACGCAGGGGGCTCGAGCGATTCCGATGCGAGCAGCCGCCCTATTCGATCTTCAATCGCGGCATCGAAGCAGCGGTGCTTCCAGTCGCCGAGCGCTACGGCATGGGCGTCATCGTCTGGAGCCCGCTCGCTAGCGGATGGCTCACCGGACGCTACCGTCAGGCGAGCGACATCGACCTCTCGAGAGGTCGTGCCGCGCGCTTCCCCGGGCGTTGGGACCCGACGAGGCCCTCCAACCAGCACAAGCTCGAGGTCGTAGCGGAGCTCGAGGCGATAGCGCACGACGCGGATATCTCGCTCACGCACCTCGCGGTGGCCTTCACGGTCTCGCACCCAGGTGTGACCTCCGCGATCATCGGCCCCCGGACGATCGACCACCTCCAGGACCTACTCGCTGGCGCTGATGTCGAGCTCGACGACGCGACACTCGATCGAATTGACGCCGTAGTTGCGCCAGGTACTGACCTCGTCGTCGGCGAGACGGGTTGGACTCCACCCGCTCTCGAAGATGCCACTAGCCGCCGTCGGCCGATCGGCACGAGGAGTGCGGCTTGAGCAGCGCCGCGGCGTCTACCGCCAGGTGACTAGAACTCTGTAATCGCGAGCACTGCCTGATTGAACTCGTGGAACTCAGGCGACATCGTGATCGGAAGTAGCGACATCAACTTGTTCACGTCGCCGGTCACTTTCACCCTACCCTGCATGAACGCGGCGTTGGCGTCGAGCTCCCCTTTTTGGAGCGCCATGGCGTCGTCGTAGGTCTCCGTCAAGGTGACCTCGGCATCGCTTAGCTCACCTAGGCGGTTCTCCGACAGGCGTCCGTCGACCACGACCCAGTAGTACTCGATGTCACCGTCTGGGCCATCGGTGATCACGTACTGCAGTCGCGCGCTCGCACCTGGTCGCACCGGCTGCGTCTCCGCGAGACGCTTGCTCTCGTCGAGCCACTCCTGGGATAACCACTTCACGATGGTGCTCCTTTGCAACCGAGGGCCATTTCAGCGCCGATCAACTAGAAACTGATTCTCGCACGCCATTGAACAGGTCATCCTCGACGCCCTCGACCGGGATTCTGGTCTTGGCGAGGATGAACGCGTCGTGACTATGCAGCTCGAACTCGACCTCATCGGGGAGGCCGAACCATCCCATCGAGGTTGGGTCGATCTGAGTCGCGTGCGCCAAGAGCGCTAGACGGCGCACCTGCTGGAAACCGGTGAGATCGATGCGGGTTGACGGCTCGGGCTCGGGCTCGGCGCCGCGGTCGTTGAATCCGCCCTTGGCGATTCGCTCCGCGTACGGCGACTCGAGACCGAGATCGAGGAACTTCTGGTGACGCTCGAGGAAGCTCGCCCTCGAGTTCGCGGAGTAGTAGAGCTTGAGCGGCGCATAGGCCTCCCCAGCCTCTGGATACGCCTCCGGGTCCGCGGCCGCGTCAAACGCGGCGACCGTGATCTCATGGACCCGAATATGGTCCGGATGCCGGTAGCCGCGCTGATCCTCGGGGTAGCAGATGAGCACCTGGGGCCGGACCCGCCGGATGACGCCGACGAGGCGCCCGATCGCCTCTTCGATCGGTGCCGTGTGGAAAGACTCCGGGTGTGCGTTCGCCGGCGATTCAGGCATCCCCGAGTCGCGGTAGCCGAGCAGCGCGACCTCGTCGAAGCCGATGATCCGTGTCGCCTCCTCGAGCTCTTTCATACGAACCGCGCCGATGTCGGCTCGCACGTGGGGCAGATCCATCGCAGGATTCAAGATGTCGCCCTCCTCGCCACCGGTGCAGCAAACGAGCACAGTGTGGACGCCCTCGGCGTGATATCGGGCAACCGTCGCCGCCCCCTTGGAGGACTCGTCGTCGGGATGGGCGTGCACAGTCAAGAGACAAAGCCGTTCAGACATGACCACGACGCTATCCGCCCGATCAGCTGAGTGAGCGATTGCTCCTCGATCGAGCCCCATTGCTGCGCCCGAACCGTCCGAGGGCAGGTGAGCACGTATGCTCACAGCTGAATCGGCGTATTCGCCGGCACGGGCCAACACCTTGGTGCTGGCGTAGAACTCAGATGATGTCCCAGGAAGGAACGGTGACATGGCCTTCATGAAGCGCCTGTCGGGCGTAGTACAGGCGAAGGCGAACAAGGTGCTCGACCGGGTCGAAGACCCTCGCGAGACCCTCGACCTCTCGTACGAAAAGCAGCTGGAGCAGCTCCAACAGGTACGAAAGGGTGTCGCTGACGTCGCCACCGCGCGAAAGCGCATCGAGCTCCAGGCCTCCCAACTACAAGCCAGTGCCAACAAGCTGCAAGACCAGGCCAAGCAGGCACTTGCGCAGAATCGGGAAGACCTCGCCCGCGAGGCGCTCAGCCGCCGCGCCGGCATCGCCGACCAGCTCGAGCAGCTGCGTGTACAACACGAGCAGCTCCAAGCACAAGAGGAGAAGCTCGTCACGACGACCCAGCAGCTCCAGACCCGGGTCGAGGCGTTCCGAAGCCAGAAGGAGACCTTGAAGGCTTCCTACACCGCGGCCGAGGCGCAGACCAAGATCGGCGAGGCCGTTTCTGGGATCTCGGAGTCGATGAGCGACACCGGCATGGCGATGCAGCGCGCGCAGGACAAGATCGCGAACATGCAGGCTCGAGCAGGTGCAGTCGACGAGCTGCTGGCGTCTGGCGCGCTCACCGACCTCACCGGGTCGAGCGACCCGCTCCAAGCCGAGCTCGACAAGAACTCAGCGTCCACGCAGGTCGAGCTCGAGCTCGCCCAGCTAAAGGGTCAGCTCGCGCCGGGCGGAGACGCCCCTGCCATCGCCGCCGCGCCGGGAGCCGCCGAAGCCACCGACGCTACCGATGCCGAAGTGGTCGCTGAGGCCGAGCCGGCTCCTTCTAGTGGAGCGAGCCTGTTCACGCTGAACAAGGACGGCGGCGCGTGATCATCCGGATCCTCGGGGACGGCCAGTTCGAGGTCGCCGACGCCAATAAGGCAAAACTCGACGAGCTCGATGCGGCGGTCGATCGCGCGATCACCGCCGCGGACGACGTCGCATTCGCCGCAGCGCTCTCGGCGCTCGACGCGGAGATCCGACGCATCGGCACCCCGATAGACGCCTCCACCATCCTTCCATCGGACTTGATTCTCCCCCACGAAGGAGCAAGCCTGAGCGAAATCAGTGAGCTGCTTGGTTCAGAGGAGAGCTGAGCAGTGAGCAAGTCCAAATTTCCAGCTGACCGCGGCCTGACCGCTCGAATGCTGAGCACGGTCTTCTTGCTCGGCCTGTTGTACGCCGTCTTTATCGTCGTGCTCGTCGCCGCGCACGTCGCGCTCGGCTTCATTCTCGTCATCGGCTTCGGCATCTTGTTCGTGCAGTACTTCTTCTCGGACAAGATCGCCCTCTACTCAATGGGTGGCAAGATCGTCACCCGGGAGCAGGAACCCCAGCTGCATGGCATCGTCGACCGGCTCGTAGCTATGGCCGATATGCAAAAACCAACGGTCGCCATCGCGCAAAGCGACATCCCGAACGCATTCGCGACCGGACGGAACCAGAAGCACGCGGTCGTCTGCGCCACGACGGGCCTGTTGAACCGACTCGACGAGAAAGAGGTCGAGGCCGTGCTCGCGCACGAGCTCAGCCACGTGGCCCATCGGGACGTCGCGGTGATGACGATCGCGAGCTTTCTCGGAATACTTGCCGGGCTACTGACCCGAGTGCTCTACATCTCCGGCCTGTTCGGCGGATTCGGCGGCAACAACAGGTCGAACAACAACAACTCTGGCGGGAACCTGTTCGCGGTCGAGATGGCGATGCTTTTGTTCTCCGCTGTCATCTACATGATCAGCTTCATCCTCATCCGGACGCTGTCGCGTTATCGCGAGCTCGCCGCGGACCGGTCCGGCGCGATCCTCATCGGTCAGCCCCAGGTGCTCGCCTCAGCACTCCAGAAGGTCTCCGGCGAGATGGCGAGGATCCCGACGCGCGACCTTCGATCCGCCGAGCACTTCAACGCCTTTTACTTCGCGCCTGCCCTAGCTCCGGGCGTGAGCTTGTCGTCGCTGTTCTCCACGCACCCGAGCCTTGAGCGGCGACTTGCCGAGCTCTCCAAGCTCGACGCCGAGATGCGACACGGGCTCACGTGAGGTCGGCGACGCTGGCCAGGTTGCTCTAGTGGGCTTCCTCGACGCACTCCTTGGACGTACGAAGCCGGCGCAGCCGAATCTCGACCACCTTTTCGGCCTCCCCGGCGCGCAGATCACCCTCGAGGCCGCAGAGGGCATGCACCCGAGCGGCGAAGCGGCAGTCTGCTTCAAGCCGGCGTCTGCACAGTCCTTCGCCGACACCGAGAAGGAGCTCGTCGAGCTCTTGAACCTCAATGAGGAGGGCACCGATCCGAACGCCGCCAAAGCGACGCTCTCGAATCAAGAAGACGAGTTCGGATACCGCTGGGTAGTCGTTGCGTCGTCGGACTTCAGCTCCCTCGTCACCAGGGTGCATCTCGTGAACTCGACGCTCGAAGAACACGGCTGGGGTCCCCAGCTGCTCTGCTCGGTGTTCCCGTTCCACCCCGATACCCCCGGCGCCCCAGGAACGGCGAGCGTCACGTACCTCATCTACCTCTACAAGCGGGGCAGCTTCTACCCATTCGTGCCGACAAATGGTGAGCATCGCGACAACGAAATGGAGCTCCGGCTAAAGACCGAGCTGGCGAACGACCTGACGATCGAGAAAGACCTTGACCACTGGTTCCCGATTTGGAAGCTGCCGATCTCCTAACCGGCCTCGACATCGTCGAGCTGGTCGATCCGACCTGCTAGCGCGAAGTCGTTCTCGGTGATCCCGCCGAGATAGTGCGTCGAGGAGCGCAACGTGACGGTGTCGTATCGAAGGTCGATGTCCGGGTGATGGTTGAGCTCCTCGGCGACTGCGCCGACGCTATTGATGTAGGCGAGCGAGCCAGCGAAGTCGGCGAACTTCACCACCTTTACGATTGCGTCGCCTTCGATCTGCCAAGCGGCACTGACGCTTGCTTCGATGACTGCCGGATCAGTAATGACGTCCATATCTGCCGACGTTAGCCAATCGAGTTCGCTTGAGGGATCAGTCGCGTTCTTTGAGCTCGATGACCACTGGCGCGTGATCGGATGGCTGCGGGCCCTTTCGGGCCTCGCGATCGCGGTACGCGGCTGTCAGGCGGGCAAGGACCGGCTGGCTGACGAGCGCTAGGTCGATCCGCATCCCCCAGCCTTTGTGGAAAGCACCGGCCCGGTAGTCCCACCACGTGAAGGGCCCGATCTCGTCCGGGTTGGTGACCCGCATCGCGTCGGAGAGCCCCCAGTCCTCGACGTTGGCGAGCGCTGCCCGCTCTTCGGGCGTCACGTGCGTCATCCCGACGAACTGGGTGATATCCCAAACGTCTCGGTCTTCTGGGGCGACGTTGAAGTCGCCGAGGATGACTACCTCGTCGCCTGGCTGACACGTTAGGTCGAGCTCTCGGCGGAGCTGGCCAAGCCATGCCAGCTTCTGCTCGAAGAACTCCGAGTCCACGGTCCGACCGTTTGGAACGTAAACGCTCATCACCTTCACCCCAGCACAGATCGCCTGCACGATGCGACACTCTTCGACCGAGGCCGAGTCCTCCCCGGAGAATCCTCCTCTGGCATCTTCGAGCCCGACCTTGGACAAGATCGCGACACCGTTCCAGCGCCCGTTGCCATGGTGGGTGGAGGCGTAACCGAGGTCGGCGAACACCGACGTCGGGAAGGCAGAGTCGGCGAGCTTGGTCTCTTGCATCACGAGTACGTCGGGCTGGTGCTCACCGATCCAGGCCTCGACCCTTGGCAGCCTCGCCTTTAGCGAGTTCACATTCCACGTCGCGATCTTCATAAACTCACCGTCTCCACGAGCACGAAGAACAGGCCCGTCTCGCAGGCGACCTGGCCGTCGACGATGGCGACGCCATGTCCAGATCCAGCCCGAGCAGAGATGCGATCGATCGTCACTTCAAGGTCGAGGGTGTCTCCAGGAAGGACCTGACGGCGAAAGCGCGCTCGGTCGATACCTCCGAAAAGTGGCAACCGACCGCTGAATCGCTCATCCGCGAGCACCGCAGCCGCACCGAGTTGAGCGAGCGATTCGACGATGAGGACTCCCGGCACCGTCGGGCGACCTGGGAAATGGCCGGCGAAGAAGGCCTCCTCGCCAGTAAGTGACCAGGTACCCCGAGCCGCTTCTCCAGGGGTGAGTGCGGTGATCTCGCTCAATAGGAGGAAGGGCGGCCGGTGCGGGAGAAGCTCCTCTGGCCGCGGCATGGTCACGCTCGGCTCCTCGGGGATCGCCTCGGTCCGTCGGACTCTCGTGCCGGCGCGCTCGCCGCTCGACTAGTTGGGGCACGCTTGGCAGCAGCTGCCTTCTTCGTGGGCGCTGCCGGCGTCGTGGGCGCCGCTTTGGCACTAGCTGTCGCCTTTCGCGGCGCGGCCTTCTTCGGAGGGGCCTTCTTCGGCGCAGCGCGCTTTTCGACAGAAGCTGCCCCAACCGGCGCCGCGACCCGCTTCGCCGGTGCACGCTTTTTCACCGGAGCAGCCTTTTTCGCTGGGATGGCGGGCGTCTCCGGAGCTGCGTCGGGCGTCGGTGGCGCCGATTCGGCGACGGACGATCGCTTCGTAGCCGAGGCCTTCTTCGCCGGAGCTGTCTCTCCGCTTGCTCGACGCCCACGCGGCCGGGTCATGGCAACTTCGGCGGCGACGGTCTCCTCGCTCGGAACACCTCGGATGACACCGACCTCTGGAACCGCGAGCTCGACACCACGTCGTGCCGGATCGAGCGCGGTGACGACGAATGCTCGACTCTCGGCGCGTGTGAGTACCTCCCTTGCACTTCTTGGCGCGGGCTGCGCGAGACCCGACAGCGGCACGTAGCAGCGGACGTCGCCGACCATGACGATGGCACCGTGGGAGGTGAAGCCCTCAACGACTCCCTCGACTACAGCGCCGAGCGGGTGTGCCGCGATGAACGTGATGAAGGGGATCGGGGCATTCACCGCGACTGGCCGGCGCGCGAGTGGTGGCTCGGTCGACGCTTCTGCTGTCGCCTCGGCCCGACGCCTCGTCGGAGCCGGACGGCTCGCGCCGATCGCGATGCGGCCATCGCCGGTCGCTTCGGCCGTGGCATCGGCCACTGCCTTTTCTACGCGGGTCTTGGCCTTGGAGGCCTCACGGACCGCTACCCGGCTCTTGATACCGCGCACCGGTGAGCGGGGGATGAAGATCCAGCCGACGCTCGGCACCGGCGTCGCCCCGAGCAGCCTGCCTGGCTCGAAGAGCCAGTCGTGCTCACCGTGAAACTCCTGGAACGAGTCGTTGGAGAGCACCGTCGCTCCAACCTTCTCGGCGATTCGCAACAAGAACGCGTCGCCCCGTCCGATCGCGCCGGCGGGCGGTGAGACGTACTCGCCGCGAAGCGTCGCCTGCTCGAAGCGCGCCCGTTCGGAGGCATCGATTCGGTGCGCGAACGTCGCATCGACGACGACCGTCACCTCGGCGCTCGGATAGTCCTTCCGGATCTCCGAAACGGCCGACTCGAGCTGGTCAAGCGACGGCACGGTTCGGCCCTCGGTCGCGATGTTCGAGCCGTCGACGACGACATGCTTTGCCACGACGGTCACGTCCGGCACGAACCCTTTGTTGTCACCATCGGCTCACCTTGAGTCGACTGGGTCACACGCTCAAGCAACTGGGCTCGGACCGACCGCCGCGTCAGCGAGATAGTGCACCTCGAGCTCGTGGAGAACGTGCGAGGACCCCGTCGCCGGAGCCGACGCCGCCTGACGCGAGACGCGCCGAAGTGAGCGCTCGCCGTCCAACAGATCAAGAAGACGGGGGTGCACGTAACTCCAAGACCCCATGTTCGCCGGCTCATCTTGTGCCCAGACGATCTCGGTCGCTCCGGGGTAACTGGCGAGCACGGTTGCGATCTGCTCCTCGGGCCAGGGGTGGAGCTGCTCCACACGGACGACGGCGACGGGCACCGAGCTAGGAAGCGCAGCGAGGTTCTTCGCGTTGCGGTCCGTCAGCTCGAAAGCGAGCTTCCCGGTGCAGAGCACGACCCTACCCACCGCCGCACGCTGAAAGAGCACGCCCGCTGCCGGGTCGTCGAGAACCTCGGAGAAACTCCCTGCGACGAGCTCGTCGACCGAGGAGCGCGAGGAGCGCAGCCGCAACAGCGACTTCGGCGTGAACACGACGAGCGGTCGTCGCGTCGCCTGGTGCCGATGTGCGCGGAGGAGATGGAAGAACTGCGCCGCGGTCGTTGGCTGCACGACGGTGATGTAGCCGTCGGCGGCCAGCTGCAGATAGCGCTCGATCCTCGCCGAGGAGTGCTCGGGACCAAGGCCCTCATAGCCATGCGGCAAGAGCATGACGAGGCCGGAGAGCTGGCCCCACTTCTCCTCACCGGCGACGATGAAGTTGTCGATCATGATCTGGGCGCCGTTCGCGAAGTCACCGAACTGCGCCTCCCAAAGGACCAGCGACTCCTTGTTCGCAACGGAGTAGCCGTACTCGAAGCCAAGCGCTGCGTACTCCGACAAGAGCGAGTCACGCACCTCGAAGCGAGCAGACTCGCCGACTGGTCCGTCGTCGTCGAGCGCGGACCCGAGCGTGGTGAGCGGCGTGTACCGGTTCCCGTTCGTGACGTCGATGAGCACTGCCTGGCGATGCGAGAACGTGCCGCGCTCAGAGTCCTGGCCAGTGAGGCGAATGTTGGTGCCTTCGAGCAGCAAGGTCCCGAACGCCAAGGCCTCGCCGAGGGCCCAGTCGACCTCGCCGGCGTCGTACATCTCGGCACGCTGGAGGAGCAGCCGCTCCATCTTCGGGTGCACCGCGAAGTCGTCGGGCCATGAGTGCAGCCGCTTCGCTATCGCGTCGAGCGTCGTACGCGAGACCGAGTCCAGGCTAGACAGTGGTTCGACGACCGGCAGCCGCCTGGCGGGCAGGTTGTCGAAGTGCGCCCGCGGCACTCGGCGCGCCTCTTCGAGGGCCGAGATCAGCGTCTGGTTGAAGGACTCCCGATCGGCAGCTTCGACTTCAGGTGCGAGCGATCCCGACGAGAGCAGATGGCTCGCGTAGATCGCGCGGGTCGTCGGATGTGCATCGATCAGCTTGTACATGAGCGGTTGGGTGTAGGTGGGATCGTCCTGCTCGTTGTGACCGAGCCTGCGGTAGCTGATCAGATCGACGATCGCATCGCGCTCGAACTTGACGCGATAGGCCTCTGCGATCTGCGCGACGCGCGCGACCGCCTCCGGGTCGTCGCCGTTGACGTGGAAGATCGGCGCCTCGATCGCCTTGCCGAGGTCGCTCGAGTACCGCGTGGACCGAGTGGCCTCGGCCTCTGCGGTAAATCCGAGCTGGTTGTTGATGATCAGGTGCATCGTCCCGCCGACTCGGTAGCCCTCGAGCTGGGAGAGGTTGAGCGTCTCAGCTACCACCCCTTGCCCGGCGAAGGACGCGTCACCGTGGATCAAAAGGGTGAGCACGCGGGCCGCTCCACCCCGGTCAAGTTCTGCGCGGGCGATGCCGATCACCACCGGGTCCACCGCTTCGAGGTGCGAGGGGTTCGGCGGCATCGTGACCGCCAAAGTCGTCCCGAGGCGGCCTACCCAGTTGCCCTGACCGCCCTTGTGGTACTTAACGTCACCAGAGCCGTCCACGGTCAAAGGGTCGAGCGTGTCTTCGAACTCCGCGAAGATCCCTTCGTAGGGCTTGCCGAGGACGTTGGCGAGGACGTTCAGCCTGCCGCGGTGTGCCATTCCAATGATCCCGTGCCCGATGCCGAGCGTGGCCGCCTGCTCAAAGAGCGCATCGATGAACGAGATCGTCGACTCGCTGCCCTCGAGGCTGAATCGACGGCCGGCCGGATACCTGGCATGTAGGAATCGCTCTAGGCCCTCGGCCGCGTCGAGGCGCTGCAGGAGGTAGCGCTGCGCTTCGGCGCTTAGCGTCTCGGGTGCTTGCTCGAGCAGCTCGGCAATGAACCGACGTTGCTCTGCGTCTTGAATGTGGAGGTACTCGGTGCCGATCGTGCTGCAGTAGGAACGCCGGAGAACCGCCAGGATGGCCGAGAGCGGAGCAGTCGGAGTCGGCAACAGGCCCTCGGTCGGGAAGCTGCGATCGAGGTCCCAGACCGACAATCCGTACGTGGCCGGATCAAGCACGCTCGGAGCCTCAGGATCGTGCTCGGTGAGCGGATCCACGGCGGCTGCGAGGTGACCGTGCAGGCGATAGGCCTCGATGAGCGAGCGAACAGCCAGTTGATCGCGGGTGCCGGTCGCGCCAGAACCCGGCGCCTCATGCTTGACTCGTTGCCAGCGTGCCGGTGGCTCGGCGATTCCGAGCTCGGAAAAGATCTGGTCGTAAAAGCCACTCTCTCCGACGAGCAGCTCATGAACGCGCTTGAGGAAGAGGCCGGACTCTGCGCCTTGAATGATGCGGTGGTCATACGTCGAAGTGAGCGTCAATACCTTGCCGATCCCGAGATCGCTCAACGTCGCAGGATCAGCTCCGGCGAACTCGACGGGAAAGTCCAGCGCCCCGACCCCGATGATGGCGCCTTGGCCTGACATCAGGCGCGGGACGGATTGCGTGGTGCCGAGCGTTCCCGGGTTGGTGAGCGTGATCGTGACGCCGGCGAAGTCCTCCACGGTCAACTTCGCGCCACGAGCGCGAGCGACGAGGTCCTCATAGGCGGCGACGAAATCCGTGAAGCCGAGCGTGTCCGCCGACCGGACCGCCGGCACGACGAGTGTGCGCGCGCCGCCTGGCCGCTCGAGATCAATGGCGAGACCTAGGTTGACATGCTCATGACGGATGACGCCGGGCGTGTTCTTGCCGTCGATGTCAGCAACGAACGTCGAGTTCAGCGCGGGGACGTCGCCAAGTGCCTTCACGAGTGCGTACGCGATCAGGTGGGTGAAGCTGATCTTCCCGGCGCCTACCCGGTCCTGATGCTCGTTGATGTAGCGCCGGTTCACCTCGAGCAGCTTCGCGGGAAGCGGGTGCACGCTCGTTGCCGTCGGTACCCCGAGGCTTGTAACCATGTTCTCGACGATTCGGCCTGCCGCTCCGCGAAGCGCTACCGGCTCCTCCGCGGGCGCAGCCACCTGCTCGGGGGCGACCGCTACAGGTGCGGTGACCGCCGGTGGCGAGGCCACAACGGGTACGGCCTCCGCGACCGCTACAGGTGCGGGAGCCAGCGCGACAGCTGCACTCGGAGCGACGACGTCTGATGTCTCTGCTGGTGGGATGGCTGCCTGACCGCCGTTGGTAGCCGCTGGGAGCGCCACTGCTTGCGCGGCCTTGACACCATTGCCGTTGCCGGAACTCGTGCCGTTGCCGTGCCCGTTGGCATGGTCCAAGGAGAAGTAGGCGCGCCAGGTTTCATCGACCGAGGTCGGGTTCGTGAGGAACTGCTGATGCATCTCCTCGACAATCCAAGCGTTCTGTCCGAACGTCTCTTCGGCCGCGCCCAACGCCGTTGTCGGTGCAGCTTGGTCACTCATTTCATCGATCCTAATGGTCGAGCCGCTAGGGTCGCGGCCACTAGACGATGCCGCGCTGGACAGATCATCGACGACTCGACGCGGCTCGGGCGCCAACGATCACGCGGGGTGCGGCGGCGGCTGGCAGTGCGGCGGAATTCCTAGCCTCTAAGGCTCCTCGCGTCTCCGAAAGGGCTGTTCGATGCGCATTCTCCTCGGTGGTGCCTCTGGATTTATCGGCAAGGCACTGGCGTTGTCGCTCGAGGGCGACGGACACGAAGTCGTGGCGCTCGGTCGCCCGAGCTCGCCTCGGTCCGTCGCGATCATCGACGTCTCGACAAGAAGCCTTGATCTCACGAAAGCGGGCGGCGACATCGGGAGTTTCGACGTCGTGTTCCAGGTCCTTGGAGCGCCGCTTGTCCCCTGGCGCTGGAGCCCGGTACGACGAGAGGCCATCCGGGCCAGCCGGATAACAACGACGGACATCATCGCCAGGGCGATCGCGGAAAGCGACGACAAGCCGGACCTCGTGATCGGTGCCGCTGTCGGCTACTACGGCTCTCGCGGCGACGAGATCCTGACGGAATCCTCCGGCCCGGGCGATGGCATGCTCGCCGACCTCTGCCGAGCCTGGGAGCTCGCCGGCACGCCGGCGGCAGACTCGGGTGCGCGGGTAGTGGTCGCTCGGACCGGAGTCGTGCTCGGCCAGGCAGGTGGCATGCTGCTCCCCCAACTTCCCCTCTTTCGACTTGGGCTCGGAGCTCGACTTGGCACCGGACTGCAGTGGATGTCGTGGATCTCGCTCACCGACCACGTCCGAGCGCTGCGGTTCCTGGCCGAGCACCACGAGCTGACCGGCCCGGTGAACCTGGTCGCGCCGCGGGCCGTAACCAACACCGAGTTCACCGAGGAGCTGGCCCACGCGCTTGGACGAAGAGCACCCTTGACGGTTCCACGAGCCGCACTCCTTGCCATCGCCGGCCAGGAGACGACCGACGAGTTTCTCCTCGCCAGCCAACGAGCGGTACCGCGCGTGCTCGAGGGCGCAGGCTTTAGCTTCGACTTCCCCGACATCGCCGCGGCGATCCGCGTCGTCACCGCGAGCGACGGCCTGCTGCGAAAGACCTCGGGCTCGCCGGACGCGCTTCGGGCGACGCGCAGCTAGGTCAGGGGCGATTCGCACCGTTGTGGCGAACGAAGTCGTTCACCGCGTAGTACGCCTCGATCGACTCGCCCGCGTCGCCCCAGAATCCCTCGAGGACGTCGAACTCCATCTCACCGATCTCGACGTAGTGGTTGTTGACGTCAGTAATTTCGAGCTCCCCCCGCCCTGAAGGGACGAGTGTGGAAATCACCTGGAACACGCTCGGGTCGTAGCAGTAGGCACCCGTGACGCAGTAGTTGCTCGGGGGCACCTCAGGCTTCTCGATGATCCGTATGACCTTGCCGTCAACACCGAGCTCTGGAACGCCAAGATGGCGGAGGTGCTCTGGCTCAGCGATTGGCGCGAGCACGATCCGGGACCCCTTGGCCTGGGAGGCGAAGCCTTCGACGGTGCGCCGGAGCGACCTGCCGAAGATGTTGTCCGCGAGCATCACGAGCACGTCGTCGTCTCCGACGAAGCGCTCGGCGAGGCCAAGCGCCTCGGCGATGCCGCCTGGTCGCTCCTGATACGCGTAGAGCAGCCGATCGACGCCGAACTCCTCGCCGTTGGAGAGCAGCCTGAGAAACTCACCAGCATGGGTCCCGCCGGTCACCACCATCATCTCGGAGATCCCAGCGACAACGAGTGCTTCGATGGCGTACGAGATCATCGGACGATCACCCATTGGCAGCAGGTGCTTGTTCGTAATTCTCGTCAGCGGATGCAGCCGGCTTCCAGTGCCACCCGCCAAGAGCACGCCCTTCACCACGCCACCTCCGAAGTCATCGCAGCAGCGTAGCGGGCCTGCCTCAGTGCGGTCCCGGGTAAGCGGCGACGACCTCGTCGGCGAGCCTCGGCCAGGCCGTGGCCGCCCACTCACCGAACGGCCGGTCACTGAGCACGATGAGCGCCAGGCTCGCGACAGGATCGACCCAAAGAAAGGTCCCTGACTGGCCGAAGTGGCCGAACGTCGCCGGTGAGTTCAGCGAGCCGGTCCAGTGCGGAGCCTTATGGTCGCGAATCTCGAAGCCGAGACCGAAGTCGCAGGGTTCTTGTCGTCCAAAGCCCGGCAGTACGCCCCCTAACCCGGGGAATGCCGTGGTGCTGGCGAGCGCGAACGTGTCGGCGCTGATCAGACCCGGCGCGAGCAGCTCGCCCGCGAACTGCGTGAGATCCTCGACGGTGGACACCGCGCCCATTCCGGCAGGGCCGACAAGCGCGGAGTGTCGCATCTGGAGCGGCTC
>DATCDR010000008.1:0-29266 GCA_036510575.1 Acidimicrobiales bacterium
TCGCGTTCGCGGCCGCTGCGACGAGCGGGTTGCCACCGAAGGTCGAGATCGAGTGTGAGCCGATGCAGTCCATGACGTCAGCTCGAGCGACCACCCCGCCGATCGGAAGCCCGTTTGCGAGCCCTTTTGCAAACGTGAACATGTCGGGTTGAAGGCCGTGAAGGCCGAAGCCGAAGTACGAGGCGCCGGTGCGTCCCCAGCCGGTCTGTACCTCATCGCTGATCGAAAGGCCACCGTGTGCCGTTACGACGTCGTTAATCGCTCCGAGCACTCCCGTAGGCGGGAGAACGAATCCGCCGACTCCTTGCACCGGCTCGTAGATCACGCAGGCGGGGTCGGCAGGGATCGCAGTCTGGAAGAGATACTCGACGTCGCGGCGAACCGCCTCGACGAGGTCGTCACCGAGGCGGTCCGCAAAGGGACCACCCCTGCCCCCGGCGTCGAGAAAAGTGACCCGAAGCGGTGACAATGCGGACGCCGACCACGAGCGGTTCCCCGTCACCGCCATCGTCGCGAAGCTGCGACCGTGGTAGCTGTTCCGGAGGGCGAGCACGACTGGGCTTCGCCGGAACTCGGTCGCGAGGAGAAGAGCGGTCTCGTTTGCCTCACTCCCGGAGTTCGTGAAGAAGACCTTGGCGTCGGGGATTCCAGAGCGTCGGGCGATCTTTTCGGCAAGCTCGATCTCTTGCTCGATCAGGTACAGCGTCGAAGTGTGGAGGATCCGTGAGGCCTGGCCGACGATGGCGGCGGTGATCTCCTCGATGTCGTGGCCGATGCTGGTCGTGAGAATCCCGCCGAAAAAGTCCAGGTAGCGGTTGCCCTCGGCGTCGGTGACGTGGCGTCCTTTTCCCGCAACGAGGCTGATCGGCTTGTCGTAGGTGAGACCGATCCACTCCGGAAGTACGGCCCGATGGCGGGCTAGAAGTTCTTCGTGACGTGACATCGCTCGTCCTCCTCGAGATCGGGTCGACGTGGCCACCATTGTGCTGCGGATTTGGACGTCGCATCGGGAAAAGCACAAGCATCTCGGTCGGCTGGTGATCGGCGCGGCGCGAACCTCGCGGTCCTTGTCGCTCACCCGAGCGACATGTGTGCGAGAAGCGTTTACTGGAGCTGGACCACGCATCGGATCGGCAGATGGTCCGATCCAGCGTCTGGCAGCACCTCCGAGGATGCGATGAGCGAGCGGTCGTTGACGAGGATGTGATCGATCCGGCTGTGCGGTCGCCATGCGGGCCAGGTTGGACCTCTGACCGAGTCGTGAAGTCCGGGCAGCATGACCCGAAGTGGGGGACCCCAGCAGTTGAGGTCGCCGACGAGAAGCGTCGGACCGGTCAGGGTTGCGACGTGGCGCTGTAACGCGCGCATCTGACGGAGCGAGCCCTGTGTGAGATGACCAAGGTGGACACCAATGACGGTCAAGGCGGTCCCGCTCCCGGTGTCGAGCGTCGCGACGATGGCCTTTCGTCTCGCTGGATCGCCGCGAAGCACGGGGAGCTCGACCAAATGCGAGTGCAGAATAGGTAAGCGGCTAAGAAGCGAGGTCGCCCACGAGCCGGAGGTCATCACCATGGCGCGCTCTTGGCGCCTGGCCCGAGCGAGTAGCGATCTCGAAGATCCTTCGAGAAGAAGTGGCCGGATGAAGCCAGGTCCCCGACGCGGCTGCCAGTGACGTGGCAGCGTTGAGGTCGTCGAAGCAGTGCGCCTGCGCCGAGCCGGGCTAAGCGGTGCCGTGAGGATTTTGTAGCCGCCCTCGGCAGCGACGCGTGCGCCGATTGACTCGCACGGGTCGACTCCGACCCAGTCTTCTTCGATCACCAAGACGTCGGCGCCAATGTCGATACAGGCTCGGAATGCGTCGAACTCCCTGCCCCAGCCGTCGATGCCCGCATGGATGTTGAAGTTCGCGACGACAACCTCTCGAGGTGAACTCACGTAGCTCCACAACCGGGCAGGAGTCCCATGCCGTCGTCTGGACGCGGGAGGCCTCCCGGCCACCACTCGCCGTTTCGGTCGTCTTTCACGTAGGAGGCTGGCGCCGGGGTGGTCGCGATCTCGCGGACGGCGCGAAGCAGCCGGTCCACGTCGTCGAGCGTTGTCGTCAACCCACCGGAGGCTCGCACCGCGCCAGGCAGCGACGCTCGTTCGCCTGCTCTCGCCATCGATCGGAACGTCTTGAGCGACGCCCCGCGCATTCCGAGTAGTCGGACGAGGTACGGGTGAGCGCAGAAACAGCCGTGGCGCACG
Organism: Acidimicrobiales bacterium; assembly: GCA_036510575.1. Classification (GTDB taxonomy): domain Bacteria; phylum Actinomycetota; class Acidimicrobiia; order Acidimicrobiales; family Bog-793; genus DATCDR01. Next base: position 2,248 of record DATCDR010000008.1, read on the forward strand.
CCGATCCCGAACTCGGCGCTCAGTCGAGCAGCAGCCAATGCATGCGAGACTCCTTCGATCGTGAAGCTGGCGACTGGCAAGGTAGGCGTCTCGAGGTCAGGTCCGAGGAGCCGGACTTGATCGATGCTCTTGAGGCCAGCGCGCAACGCGTGCGCCACCAGGTCGTCGTGCGCCCCGATGGCCTCGAATCCGATGTCGCTCAGTTCGTCGATAGCAGCATGGAGCGCGACGGCTCCGATGACGTTTGGCGAGCCTGCTTCCTCCCGCTCCGGGGGCGCGGTCCAGATCACCTCGTCTAAGTCGACGAGGTCCACCGCGCCACCGCCGACCAGGAACGGATCGCCCTCGAGGAAGCTCGATCGAGGGCCGATCAAGGCGCCACACCCGAACGGCGCATACATCTTGTGACCGGAGAACACGACGAAGTCGGCACCAGAGGGCAGGGATCGGTGTGGGGCGAGTTGCGCGGCGTCGAGGAGGACGGGCACGCCACGCTCGTGGGCCGCGGTGATTATCGCATCGATGGGTGGGAGCCAGCCGGTGACATTCGACGCCCCGGTTATCGCCAGCAGTTTCGCCTTGGGCACGGCATCGAGCACAGTGACGACTGCCTCGAGCGAGAAGGTTCCCCGTTCATCGCATTCGATCATCCTGCGGGTGGCCACTCGCCCCCAGGGCAACAGATTTGCGTGGTGCTCGACCACGCTCGTCACGACGACGTCGCTTGGCTGTAGCCGAAGCCGGTAAGCGAGGTGGTTGATCGCCTCGGTGGTGTTGCGTACGAGTATCACAACGTCATCTCGGCCCTCGCGCCGTGCAAAGGAGAAGACCGCTTGACGAGCCGACTCGTACGCGGCCGACGACGCGATCGACTTGTACCCCGCGCCTCGATGAACGCTTGAGTAAAAGGGCAGGAATGCGGTAACGGCATCGGCAACACTTGCCAGCGCTCCTGTGGAGGCTGCGAAGTCGAAGTCGAGATATTGACGTTCGGCGCCGTCGAGGCACATGGATGTGATCTCGTCGCCGACGAGACGGGGGGTAGCTCGCATGATCCAGATATCTTGACCGAGACTTCAACGCCAGGTAGTTCGTTAGTTCGACCGCACCCCGCCAGGTGCGCCTTCGGTCCCGGAGCCGAGAGTCAACGGTCTTCGCCCGTAGGCTTGCCGGCGATGTCATCCGACCAGATACCAACCGAGATCGATCTCGATCAGCGAGCCGCCCGCCATCTCAGATACCGACTGGGCGTGTGGCCGCCCGAGAGCGGCCTTCAGATCGTCGCTTCGGAGCTTCGAGACGAGCCTGAATGGGATGGCGTTGTACGTCCGGTTCTCGGCGTCGAGACGCCGGAGGGCGTGCTGATCTCGGTGTCGCCAGCGGCGTTTGCTGAGGTAGAGCGCCTCGCTCGAGGCGGATTAGCGGAGTTGTCGGAGCGCATCGGTGCCGTTTTTGGTGAGGACGACACGCTTGGCTTCGGGGTCTTCCGCTACCTTGATCAGCTCGTCGATCTCGACGAGCTTGGTAGTTGGGTCGAGACGGACGACCCCCGCCTTCCCGGGTGGCTTCGCCCGTTCAATGGCGGCATCCTCGTCGCCTGTGACGAAGAGAATCGGTATATGGCAGGTGTCGGCCTGAAGCGTCATGACGAGTTTGGCTCCGAGATCGCGGTCGGCACTGAGCCCGAGTTCCGCGGACGTGGTCTCGCTCGCCGACTTGTCGCAACCGCGGCTCGGTATCTACTCCGCTCCGGCTCGACCGCGACGTATGAGCACGTGCTCGGAAATGACGCTTCTGGGGCGGTGGCGAGCGCTGCAGGCTTTCGTGACCGGGGCTGGAGGGCGATCCACCTCGGCGACGAGGAGTAAGGGTCGCGTTGGGCTTCAAACGACCCGGATAGGGGCTCCTTCGCGAAATGCCGCGATGTTCTCGACCACTGCGATGTACATCTGGCGTACGTTGTCTTCACTTGCGTAGCCGAGATGCGGTGCAAGGACCACGTTCGAAAGCGCCGTCAGCGGGTGACCTTCCGGTAGTGGTTCGATGTCGTAGACGTCGAGCGCCGCTGTTATCCGCTGCGCTTGGAGCGCGCTCACGAGCGCCGCTTCGTCGACGATCGGTCCCCGAGACGTGTTCAGCAACAGTGCACCTGGACGCATCATCGCGATCTCCCGTTCACCGATCAGGGCGCGGGTGCGCTCGGAGAGACGAAGGTGGATCGACACGACGTCAGAGCTGCTGATCAGTTCGTCCTTGGTGAGCATCTCGACCCCGACCTCGTCGGCGCGTTCTGGCGTGAGGTTCTGGCTCCACGCGACGACCTCCATCGCGAACACCTTCGCGATCGGGACCATCGCAGCGCCAAGTCGTCCGAGTCCGATGAGCCCGAGCCGCTTGCCGGCGAGATCCGACGCAAGCGTGGTCTGCCAGGACCCGGCGCGCAGTTCGCGGTCCTCGAGTGGAAGATGTTTGACGGCGGCCAGCAGCAACGCCCAAGTCAGCTCGACGGTGCTGGTGCCGACGCTTGGCGTGCCGCTCACGACGACGCCATGGCTGTGCGCGGCGTCGACATCGATCGCGGCGTTCGTCATCCCGGTAGTGACGAGCAGCCGCAGGTTGGGCAGCGCCGCCAGGACCTCTGCCGTTATCTGTGTTCGCTCCCGCATCGCGACGACGACTTCGCAGTCCTGGACCGCCCTCACGAGCGCATCGCCCTCCAGGTGATCCCGGAAGTAGTGAACCGGAGTGTCCAGGCTCACCCAATCGGCGAACTCAGCGGCACGTCCCTGGTAGTCATCTAGTACAGCTATTCCCGACATGACATCAGTCTCGCCTTGTCGCGTGTCGTCGTCCAGCGGCTGCATCACGGCCTCGAGCGGGGCATCGGGTGACGATACGATGAGCGTCCCGTCACGATGCCGCGGCGAGGTTCGCGTGAGCCGCCGGGCGATGTTGGTCAGAGAAGTGAAAGGAGACGATGACGATGCGGGGACTTCGCTACCTGTTGACCGGGATGTTGAGCCTGCTCGCAATGACCACGACGACGGTGTTCGACTCGACGGTGCCCGCGAGCGCTGCTGTCGGGCGCGTTGTTGTCCAACCTTGCACCGGGAAGGCCGAGGTCCGTCCGTCGAGGTTCGTTATCAGCTGCGGAGACGGTAACTCGTATCTCACCAAGCTGAAATGGACCGCTTGGGGCGCAACCTCAGCGAAGGCGAGCGCCGTCTATACCGCGAACAGCTGTGATCCGTACTGTGCGGCTGGGAAGTTCGCAAGCTCCGACGCTGCTGTGACACTCTCCGCGCCGAAGACCTTGAAGGGTCGGCGGTTTTTCACTGCGCTCCACGTCGGCTACGTAAGCGGAGCGAAGTTCAAGTCGTTCAACTTTGCGCTGTTGACCTAGCGCGAGCACGTGGGCGCTAGGTCAAGTCACCTCGCCCAGCTCGAGTCGTCACGCCGGCAGAGCGGCGTTAGTCGCTCTCGCCGATCCGTTCGATGATCGGCAACGCGTTGGCGATCTGTTCCTGCTCTTCTGGTGAGAGGGTCGCGAAGCGTTGCGCGAGCCATGCGGCCCGCCGGCGCCGATCCTCCATCACGATCCCTCGCCCAGCCTCGGTGATCGCGATCACGGACTGACGACCATCGGTTGGATGCGGCGCCCGTTCCAAGAGACCGCGTTCTTCGAGAGCAGTGATCACTCGGGTCATCGAGGGTGGCTGGATCCGCTCGAGCTCCGCTAAGGCAGTGGGTGACAGTGGCCCGTTCCGGATGAGCGTCGCCAGTGCGGAGAGCTGCGAGAGACCGAGTGTCTCGTCACTACGCTCTGATCGAAGTCGTCGAGAGAGGCGCATCACTGCGATCCGAAACGCGCTCGCGAGGTGCGCGTCCGCGTCGGGCTCCGGGTCGACTACTGCATCGTTGACCGAAGTGTCGTCGTCGGGCACGTCATGACCCTAGCCAAGCCCGAGCCGACCCGGATGTCTCAGCGCACCGCTGCCAGCACATCGGCGACACAGCACGTGACCGCGGCCGCGGTCGGGACGTGAAGAAATTCATTCGGGCCGTGCGCGTTGCTCTCCGGCCCGAGTACGCCGGTGGCGAGAAACTGCGTCTTTGGGTAGCGATGACCGAGTGAGTCCATGAACGGGATCGAACCGCCGAGGCCGATCGCGTTCGGGCGCTCTCCGAAGTGCCGAAGCGATGCCGACTCGACCGCCTCGCCGAGCCAAGCCTCGAGTGGCGGTGCGTCCCAGCCTTGGGCGAGATGCGGCGCGTCGAACGTGACGTGTGCTCCTTCGGGAGGGTTGGAGGTGAGTGCCTTCGCAATGGCTGCTGCGGCCCGAGCTGCGTCGACGTTAGGAGGTACACGGATCGAGAGCTTGAGCGTCGTGAATGGTCGAAGGACATTGCCGCCGGCCTCGAGATCAGGCATACCTGCCTGCGCCGTCACCGCCAACGAGGGGCGCCACGTGCCTCGCTCGATTCGTTCTGCGGCAGTGACTCCGGCGAGCTCGAGTCCGTCGACCAGTGGAAAGATCCCGGCGCCGTCCATTCCGAAGTTCTCCGCAACCTGCGCGATCTCCGCTCGGCGCTGCGGAGGGATCTCAGCGTTCAGCTCCTCGAGGAGCAGATCGCCGGTCGCGTCGTCCTCTATGCGGCTTAGGAGGCGTCTCGCGATGCGAAACGAAGACGGGACGATGCCGCCGGCTTGACCGCTGTGAACGCCGTTTTTTAGAACGTCGACTCGAAACGTGCCAGCGATCGTGCCCCTGAGGGAGGTCGTTACCCAGAGTCGGTCGTAGGTCACACATCCAGAGTCGAGACATATGACGAGGCCGGGGGTGCCAAGACGTGGCGCAAGGTGGTCCAGGTAGGCGTCGAGATCCGGACTGCCGCTCTCTTCGCTGCCTTCGATAAGAACCAGGATGCGGCCGTGGGCGACTCCGCGTGCGGCGAGCGACTCGATCGCGGAGAACGCCGCGAAGATGGCATAGCCGTCATCGGCGGTACCTCGGCCGTACAGACGATCCCCCCGATACACCGCTGCGAAGGGTCCGAGCCCATCGTTCCAGGGTCCGAGTGCCGGCTGTTTGTCAAAGTGTCCGTACAACAGCGTCGTCGCCCGATGCGCTGCGCCATCAGTGGCAGCGATCTCCGCGAAGATCAGCGGGGTTCGCCCAGGGAGGCGAACGACCTCGACCGTGCACGCTGGGATTGCTCGGTCGGCGCACCAGGTGGCGAGCAGCTCGACGGCGAGGTCGATCGCTCCGTGGGCTTGCCAGCCGGCGTCGAAGTCGGGTGAGAGGCATTCGATGGCGGTGTACCGCTCGAGAACGGGCAGGCCGTTCGTTACGAACAGCTCGCCCGCTAGTCGCTGATCGGTCAGGTCTGCGATGTCATTCACCTCTAATTTGTGGCGCCGACGCGCTTCCGGCGCATGGGAAAGAATAGGCCGATGCCGTATCGACCCCTCTCTGCCATCGTGCTCGCCGCGGGTGAAGGGAGACGGATGCACTCCTCCCTCCCGAAGCCGTTGCATCCGATCTCCGGCCGCCCGATGGTCCTACATGTTCTCGACGCGCTTTCGGAGCTCTCCTTGGAACGGGTCGTCGTGGTGGTGGGGTATCGCTCGGCGGAGATGACAAAGTTGATCTCAGCAGGTGCGCCTCCTGGGCTCGAGCTGCACTTTGTGGAGCAGCCACTCGCCCGCGGAACCGGCGATGCGGTCGCGGTCGCGCTCACGGAGTTTCCAGACGACGACATGATGGGCAACGCTGACGTGCTGGTGCTTCCAGGCGACGCTCCGCTGCTTCGGCCGGCGACACTTCGGGCCCTTGTCGAGGAGCATCAAGGTGGTGACGCTGCCGCGACGCTGCTCACGGCGATCCTTGACGACCCCTCGGGCTATGGCCGAGTTGTGCGAACCGAGCAGGGAAACGTCGAAAGGATCGTTGAGGACCGCGATGCGTCACCGATTGAGCTCGAGATCGCCGAGGTAGGGACTTCGATCTACTGCCTCCGCCAAAGTCTGCTGGCCCCGAGCCTTCGACGGCTGCGACCAAACAACGCGAAGGGCGAGTACTACCTGACCGATGTGGTCGAGGGTCTCGTGCACAGCGGCTACGTCGTGGGGTCACTCGTGGTGGGGGATTCGCTAGAGACCACCGGAGTCAACGATCGCGCGCAACTGAGCGTCGCCGAGGCGGAGTTGCGCGCCCGGATCAACGAGCAATGGATGCGAGCAGGCGTGACGATGGTCGATCCGTCGAGCACCTATGTCGACGTCACGGTCAATCTCGACGAAGACGTCACCTTGTTGCCCTTCACCTACCTTGTAGGGAAGACGAGGATTCGACGAGGGGCGGTTATCGGGCCCTCCACCCGGATTGTCGACAGCGTGGTAGGTGAGCGGTCGCGCGTCGAGTTCTCGTCGGTGTCCGGCGCCACGATCGGCATGGACGCCCACGTAGGTCCCTTCGCCGATCTGGCAACTGGTTCCGAAGTCCCCGACGCCTTCGAGACCGGTCCATTTTTCAAGGGAGTAGCTTCGCGAGACGCTGGATCGGCGACGTAGGAGACGACAGATGCCACTAACCGAACTTGTGCCGCATCGGCGACTCGAGCTCTTCGCGGGCCGATCGCACCCTGAGCTGGCCGTTGCCATCGCTCGGGAGCTGAACACCGAGCTCGGCGAGGCCAACCTGCGCGATTTCTCGGTGGGCGAGATCCACTGCCGTTTCGACGAGTCGATCCGGGGATCTGACGTCTTCATCATCCAGACGCACTGTCCGCCAGTCAACGACTCGATCATGGAGCAGCTCATCATGATCGATGCCGCCAAGCGCGCCTCTGCGAGGCGGATCATCGCGGTATGTCCGTACTACGGCTACTCCCGCCAGGACCGGAAGTCGACCGGCCGTGAGCCGATAACCGCGAAGCTCATCGCTGATCTGCTGTCGCGCGCCGGCGCAACCCGCGTTATCAGCGTGGATCTCCACTCAGGCCAGATCCAGGGCTTCTTCGACTGCCCAGTCGACCACCTGACCGGGGCTCCGGTCTTGCTGGACTACCTCCGGGACCAGAAGGTGCCAGACATGGTGGTGGTTTCGCCCGACGCCGGCAGGGTCAAGGTCGCTGAGCGCTTTAGCCAGCAGCTAGGCGCTGACCTGGCCTTTGTGCACAAGCGCCGACCGCCAGGTGCCGCCGACAGCGTCGAGGCACTCGAGGTCATCGGCGACGTCGAAGGTCGCGTCGCGGTCGTGATCGACGACATGATCGATACGGCCGGCACCATATGTGCCGCCGCGGAGCGACTGATCGAGGCAGGCGCGGTCGACGTCTGGGCGATGGCGACGCATCCGCTGCTCTCGGACCCTGCCCTCGAGCGACTAGAGGCCGCTCCGATCAGCAGGGTCATCGTGACCGACACCATGCCGCTCCCACCCGAGCGCCGCATACCGAAGATCAAGGTGCTCTCGATCGCAGGCATCATTGCCGACGCGATCGATGCGGTATTTGAAGACACCTCCGTCTCGGAGATCTTCGGAGGGCAGAACCTCTCGTAGCCCGCGATCGATCGCCTCGTGACACATGTCGCGAGGGTTCGCGGGCCTGTTGGATCACCGTGGTGCCCGGGTTGCCTAGAATGATCGGAATTCAGCGCCACGTCGCGCTGCACGAAGGGTGGCGGGAGTCCGCTTCTCTGGAAAACCCCGCTTGAGGAGTATCTTCCAATGCCTGACATTGCACTCGTTGCCGAAGAGCGCTCGGATCGGGGTTCGTCGTCCAGTCGGCGCACTCGCACCGACGGCCGAATTCCTGCAGTCATCTACGGGCACGGGATCGACCCGTTGCCGATCACCGTCGAGGCCAGGGACCTTCGAGGCGCCTTGAACTCCCAGGCGCGCGGAAGCGTGCTGTTCAATGTCCAGGTCGGAGGCGCGAGTCACCTCGTCGTCGCCAAGGAGATACAGCGCCACCCGGTCAAGAACACGGTTTCGCACGTCGACTTCCAGGTTGTTCGGCGCGACGAGATCATCTCTGCCACGGTCGCGATCAACCTCGTCGGCGAGGCGCTCCAGGTAACGCGTGCAGGTGGCGTCATCGAACATGCCTTGTTGCACCTTGTCGTTCGCGCCAAGCCCGGCGATGTCCCAGCATCGATCGATGTGGGCATCGAGGCACTCGAGCTCGGTCAGGCGATTCGCGTCGCCGACCTCAACTTGCCAGCCGGCGTCACCGCCGAGCTCGACCCCGAGATGCCGGTCGTGGTTGCGGCGGCTCCGCACGGTATGGAGCTCGGCGCCGAGGAAGAGGCTGCTGCGGCCGAGGAAGAGGCTGCTGCAGCCGAGGAGTCCGCGGCCGAAGCGTCCGATGCCTCCGACGAGGCGAGCGACGAGAGCTGATCACGGGTCTATTTCGACGCAATGCGCGCCCAGCCGGCGCGGCCGGTGGCGCGGAGCTCGCGATTCTCGGGCTAGCGAATCCCGGCTCTGAGTTCGTAGGGACGAGGCACAACGTCGGAGGTGCCGCCATCGAGGTGCTCGGTAGTCGTTTCGGAGTCGACCTTCGTTCGGAAAAGGGCGTGTACGCCCGTGTCGGAGCCGTGCAGGCCGACGGTAAACGTGTCGTCTTCGCGGTTGCCGAAACCTTCATGAACGAGTCTGGGCTAGCCGCGCTCGGTGTCGTGAACCGGTTTCTCGACGGTGACGCAACTCGTCTGGTCGTCGTTCACGACGAGCTCGATCTTCCTCCCGGTACCGTGCGGGTCAAGGTGGGCGGTGGCACGGCGGGCCACAACGGGCTCCGCTCGATTGATCAGCACCTGAAGCGCCTCGACTTTTGTCGTATTCGAATTGGTATCGGTAAGCCACCGAGTCGCGAACGTGGCGCGAGCCACGTGCTCTCGAAACCGTCGCGCGCCGAATCTGAACTCGTCGCACTCGGCGTCGAGCTCGCGGCCGATGCCATCGAGCTCGTGATCAGCGACGGCCCGGAGCAGGCCATGACGCAGGTGAACGCGCGCCAATGAGCGGTCCACTCGGCGAGCTGCCAGGTCTTCTACGGAGCGATCCTGTCATCGCCGAGTTGGTCGGCACGACGATGGCGACGGTTGCCGCGGGCGAGCCTGTTCGACCACTTCTCCTGGCGGCGCTTGCCGGCTTCTCCTCGAATCGAATACTCGTCGTCACGCCGACCTCGGCGGAGGCGGACCGCCTCGCTCACGACCTTCGCGCCTACGTCGGCGACGACGGCGTGGCGACGTTTCCCGCGTGGGAGACGCTGCCCTTCGAGCGCGTCTCGCCCTCGATGGAAGTCATGGGGCGTCGCCTCGAGGTACTAAGCGCCCTGCTGAGTAAGGACGCAGGGCCGTCGCTTGTCGTCGCGCCGGTGAAGGCACTTCTGCAACGCCTGGCAACTAGTGCTTCGCGTCACGAACCTGTCGCGCTCGCCGTCGGCGACCAGATTGACTTCGGCGAGCTCGCCGAGCGCCTCGTCGGCTTCGGCTATCGACGCGAATACCAGGTCGAGCACCAAGGCGAGTTTTCGGTCCGCGGTGGCATCCTCGACGTCTTCCCGCCGACGCTCGAGTCCGGAATTCGAATCGACTGCTTCGGAGACGAGGTCGAACGGATCACCGAGTTCGACATCGTCGACCAGCGCTCGGTACACGAATTCAACTCGGTCGTCATCCAGGCGTGTCGCGAGTTCATCCCTGGACCCGTCGAACGCGCGAGAGCCGCCGGCCTTCTCGGTTCAGTCAGCTTCGCCGAAGAGCAGTTCACGCGAATCGCCGAAGGCGAGCTGTTCGACGGCATCGAGTCCTTTCTTCCTTGGCTCGAGGACCGAGAGGTACTCCTCCCGGACCTTCTCGGCCCAGACGATAGGGTCGTACTCGTCGATCCCCGGCGGATGCGTGATCGCGCGATCGAGCTCGTCGACGAGGAGGCCGCGCTCGCCTCCGCGCTGGCGGTGACCTGGGGAGTGGCCGAGAGCGACAGCACGGCGAGCTTTCCGAGACTCCACCTCGATTTCGACCGGCTCCTCTCGAACGCGTCGGCCAAGGTCGCCACGCTGTTACCGGTCGCGGAGCGACCGGACACGCCGATGTTGCAGATCTCCGGCTGGCCCGTGGCACTCGGCGACCCGAAGGTCGTGGCGACCCGGATCGGAGAGCTGATCGGTCGAGCATGCTCGGTTGTGGTCGCCGCTGACGGCGAGGGAAGTGGTCGCCGGTTGGCCGAGGTTCTAGAAGGTGAGGGACTAGACGTCGAGATCGCGTTCGGTGCCTCGGCGTCTCCCGAGACGCTTCGCGCACCTGGTCTTCGCGTCGTCGTCGCGCAGATCGACCAGGGCTTCATCCTTGAGTCCGCGCACATCGCGGTACTCGCCGAAGCTGACCTGACCGGCAGGCGGCGCCCGCATCGAATGCCGCGAGCTCGAGCCAGACCGGTCGAGGGCTTCTTCGATGACCTGGCGGTCGGGAGCTTCGTCGTGCACCACGTTCATGGTGTGGCGCGCTTTTCGGGGATGGTCAAGCGCTCCGTCGGTGGCGCCGAGCGGGACTATCTGCTCCTCGAGTACCGAGGAGGGGACAAGCTCTACATTCCCTCCGATCAGATCGACACGATCACCCCGTACTCCGGCGGCGAGCATCCTGCGCTCAGTCGGCTGAATGGGAACGAGTGGCAGCGCGTCCGCTCCCAGGCCAGACGCGCCGTGCACGAGGTCGCGCAAGAGCTCGTCGTGCTCTACCAACGGCGCCTCGCTGAGCCCGGTTTCGCGTTCAGCCCGGACACACCGTGGCAGATCGAGATGGAACAGGCATTCCCCTTCGTCGAGACCGCCGACCAGCTCCGTGCAATTGATGACGTGAAGGCGGACATGGAGCGTGACGTCCCGATGGATCGGCTGGTCTGCGGCGACGTCGGCTTTGGGAAGACCGAGGTTGCCTTGCGCGCGGTTTTCAAGGCGGTTCAGGATGGGAAGCAGGCCTGCGTCCTGGTTCCGACGACGCTGCTCGCCCAGCAGCACTTTCAGACTTTTAGCGATCGATACGCCCCTTACCCGGTCCGCGTCGCAATGCTGTCCAGATTCATTGCGCCGACCGAGGCCCGGGCTGTTGTGGCGGGCCTCGCCGACGGATCCGTCGACGTCGTCATCGGAACGCATCGACTGCTCTCTGACGGCGTGAACTTTTCCGACCTCGGGCTCCTCGTCGTCGACGAGGAGCAGCGCTTCGGCGTCACCCACAAGGAGGCAATGAAGAAGCTGCGAATCGGGGTCGACGTCTTGACGCTCACCGCGAGCCCGATCCCACGCACGCTTGAGATGGGCCTTACGGGCATCCGGGATCTCTCGGTGATCGACACCCCGCCTGCTGCACGCCAGCCGATACTCACCTACGTAGGCGAACAAGACGATCGCGCTGTTGCTGAATCCATCCGGCGCGAGCTCCTCCGGGAGGGACAGGTCTTTTTCGTCCACAACCGCGTGCAAGACATCGACAGGACAGCAGCGCGACTGCGTGAGTTGGTGCCCGAGGCGGCGGTCGCGATCGCGCACGGGCAGATGGACGAGGCCCGTCTCGAGCAGGTCGTGATCGACTTCTCCAAGGGCGACTACGACGTGCTCGTCTGCACGACGATCATCGAATCGGGAATCGACATGCCAACGGTGAACACCCTTGTCGTCGATCGCGCCGACCTGCTCGGGCTGGGACAGCTTCACCAGCTCCGTGGTCGTGTCGGGCGTGCGGGTCAGCGCGCGTACGCATACCTGTTCCACCCGCGCGACCGCGTGCTCTCCGAGCAGGCTTACGAGCGTCTGCGAACGATCGGCGAGCACACCGAGCTCGGCTCGGGCTTCAAGATCGCGATGCGCGACCTCGAGATCCGCGGCGCGGGAAACCTGCTCGGGAGCGACCAATCTGGCCACATCGCCGCGATCGGCTACGACCTCTACGTCCATCTCGTCGCAGAGGCCGTCGCCGAGCTGAAAGGCGAGCGGATCGAGGAGCCGGCGGAACTAAAGCTCGACCTCGCGGTTGATGCGCACCTGCCGTCGAGCTACGTCGAACGAGACGACGTTCGGCTCGAGGCGTACCGCCGCCTTGCGAAGGTGAGGACGACGGAGGAAGTTCGAGACATCGAGCTCGAATGGCAGGATCGCTTCGGGCCATTGCCAGCGCCTGCACGGGCACTGTTGTCGGTGGCGCTGCTTCGAGCCGAGTGCATTCGCCTCGGACTGAGTGAGGTGACCGCGGTCGCCTATCGGCCCGGCTCCGGCGGGACGGGGCGCCCTGGCGAATTCGTCACCCGTCTCGCCCCCATCAAGTTGCTCGCCTCGGAGGGAATCCGGCTGAGCCGTGTCGCCCCACGGGCGATCTACAAAGAGGAGATCGGGCAGGTCATTGCTCCGATAGCTGCCACAGGTGACCTCGCGCAAGCGATCCGGAGCTTCCTCGAGGAGTTACGTCCCGCTGAGGTAGAGGTGCAGTCGGCGTGAGGACGACTCCGGTATTGGTGCACCGGCCGCGCGTTCCCTACGATCGTGCCATTGTGCGTCGCCTCCTTGTTCCTCTCGCGTTCACCGTCCTTGTTGCCGTCGGGCTCTCGGCGTGCGACGTCAGTGTCACTCCCGGCGCGGCGCGGGTCGGTTCCGAGACCATTTCGAGGTCGACACTGATCAACGCTGTGAAGTCGGTCGCCGCCGACGCGGCCTTTATCTGCACCGTCGGGGTGGAGGCCTCTTCTGCATCGATTTCGATCAAAGGTGCAGGTTCGAGCACCTACGACACCGGTTTCGCGGCATCGCAACTGACCCACCTCATCAAGCAGCGAGTCTCCGCCCACCTGCTGGCGAAGCTCGGCCTTACCGTCACCCCTGCCGAGACTGCCATCGGGCTCACTCGATTGGAGGTCTTGCTCAACCCGCCATCGGGCTCGAGCTGCACCAAAGGGGGTACGACGGCGGTGAGCGACCTTGCCGAGCCGTATCGCAGCGTGCTGCTCTCCGAGCAGACCAACCTCGATCTCCTCGCCACGCACCTCGCGGGCGTGCCGTTTTCGGCGGCAGGACTCGCCTCGTATGCCACCGCTCACGAGCCGACCGCCTACAACGCCTGCGTCTCTGCGATCTTGACGATGACGAAGAGCGCGGCCGTCTCGGCACGTAGCGCCATCGAATCGGGGCAGTCCTTCGCGACGGTTGCCAAGGCCGACTCGAAGGACACGACCTCGGCGCCAGACGGTGGTGTGCTCGGCTGCATACCGACCACGGAATTTCAGCCTCCGCTCAACACCGCGGTCGGCGCACTGCAGGTAGGTCAGCTCTCTATGCCCGTCGAGTTCACGAGCGGCACGACGACCGGCTTCGTGTTGCTCTTGATCACCGGACGACAGGCTCCGACCACGCTCGAGGCTCTCGACGCCCTTGTCAACGCAGAGGGCAATGCGGCGAATACTGAATTCGAGAAGGCGGAGGCCACGACGAACGTAAGCGTGGATCCTGAGTACGGGACGTGGCGGTACGTCAGCGGTGACTACCAGGTGGTTCCACCTGCGGGACCTTCCAGCGGTTATCTCGCCGATCCGACGGCGATCACGCCGCCGACCGTCCCACTCGGCTAGCGCGGGTGACGACAAGCCGCGACGAGGTGGCTCTTCCTCGCGTCACGATCATCGGACTCGGTCCAGCAGACGCTCGCTACCTAACGGGTGAGGCGCTGTCAGCGCTTGGCGAGGGCTCGCCGCTCTATCTCCGTACGGCCAGGCACCCGGCCGCGCTTGCCTACGCGGCAGCCGGTGCGATTGCCCTTGATCACCACTACGAGAGCGCACCCACGTTCGAGGACGCCTACCAGGGCATCCTCGAAGAGCTCGTCTCAGCCGCGGCTTCGGCTGGTCAGATTCGCTACGCGGTCCCCGGCTCGCCGATGGTTCTCGAGCGGACGGTCGAGCTGCTCCGCGAGGATGCCCGCGTCGAAGCCCACGTGGTCGCGGGGCTCTCCTTTCTCGACCTCGCCTGGGACCGACTCGGCGTGGATCCCGTGAACGCCGGTGTCCGCCTCGTTGATGCTGAGCGCTTCGGCGAACACGCGGCCGGCGACCGCGGTCCGATGCTGGTCACCCAGACGTGGTCACAGTCGCTGCTCTCCGGCATCAAACTCGCCTTTGAGGAGCCGCCGGACGGAAAGGTCTGGCTCCTTCATCATCTCGGTCTGCCAGATGAGATCGTCGAGGTCATCGACTTCTCCGAGATCGACCGGACTCTCGAGCCCGATCACCTGACGTGTTGCTACCTGCCAGCGATGGCTGCGCCGGTGGCCGCGGAGATCGTGCGGGTCGAAGAGACGGTGCGAAGACTGCGGTTGGAGTGCCCCTGGGACGCTGCACAATCGCACGTCTCGTTGCTTCGACACCTTCTCGAGGAGACCTATGAGGCGATCGAGGCGATAGAAGAGCTCGGATCCGAGCCGAGTGCAATGGCAGTTGATCATCTCGAAGAGGAGCTCGGCGACGTGTTGTGCCAAGTGCTCTTCCACTCGGTCATCGCCGCGGAGGAGGGATGGTTCAACCTCGCCGACGTCGCGCGCACGCTCGACGAGAAGCTCGTTCGCCGGCACCCCCACGTATTCGGCGCTGATGCCGCTTTGATCGACGCAGAGGCGGTCTTGAGCTCGTGGGAGACGGCGAAACGAGAGGAGAAGGGTCGAACCAGCCTGCTCGATGGCATTCCGCCTGCGCTGCCTGCGCTCGCGCTGGCAGCGAAGTTGGAACGGCGGGCGCGCGGCACACTCGTGGCGCCCGACGCCGCGCGGGCAAGCGCGCAGCTAAAGGCCCGGGTTTCGGCGGTGGTTGACGGCGAGATCAACGGAGCGGGCGCGGCGCTGTTCGATCTTGCTTTTGTCGTTGCGGCAAACGGCGGCGACCCCGAAGAAGCGGTTCGCCACGCCGCGACGTTGTTCACGAAGCGATTCCTCGCGGCAGAGCAGGCTGCCGGGGCGAGTGGCGCGGCTATTTTTTCGGAGTTCGAGCAGCTCGGGACACCCGCAGAGTAGGCGGGAGCCGGTACTGGACCGGGCGCTTTGCGGTGCGCTTTGGTAGTTTGTGTCAGTTTGCTCAATATCAACACTGCGAACAGGAGCAACATTCGATGAGCGGTATTGCTGAGTTGGATGGCCGGGAGGTCCTTGATTCCCGAGGTAATCCGACGATCGAGGTCTACTGCGAGCTCGACAGCGGTGCGTCCGGTTCGGCGATAGTCCCCTCTGGCGCTTCGACGGGCTCGTTCGAAGCCGTCGAGCTTCGAGACGGCGACGAGCGCTTCGGCGGCAAGGGAGTGCAGCGGGCTGTCGCCAACGTCCGAGGCGAGATCTCGGCCGCGCTTGAGGGCGAGGAGGCACTCGACCAGCGGAGCATCGACTTCGCGCTGATCGACCTCGATGGGGCGCCGAACAAGTCCCGACTCGGCGCGAACGCGATCCTCGGGGTCTCGCTCGCTGTGGCCAAGGCCGCCGCGGACGAGGTGGACCTAAGTCTGTTCCGCTACGTAGGTGGTGCGAATGCACACGTCCTCCCGGTCCCGATGATGAACGTAATCAACGGAGGGTTGCACGCCGACAACAACATCGACTTTCAAGAGTTCATGATCGTTCCGCACGGCGCTGCCTCGTTCTCGGAGGCACTTCGCTGGGGGGCAGAGACCTATCACGTCCTAAAGGATCTGCTCGCTGCAAGAGGTCTTTCCACAGCGGTAGGCGATGAAGGCGGATTTGCGCCGAATCTGAGCTCGAACGAGGAGGCGCTGAAGGTTCTCGTCGAGGCGATCACCGCCGCGGGCCGAGTTCCGGGTGAGGAGGTCTCGATCGCGCTCGACCCCGCGGCGACCGAGTTCTACAAAGATGGTGCGTATCGCCTCGACGGCGAGGGTCGAGTTCTTTCCTCAGACGAGTTCGCCGCGTACTTCGCCGAGATGGCCGCGCGCTATCCGATCATCTCGATAGAGGATGGAATGGCGGAAGAGGACTGGGCGGGGTGGTCAGCGATCACTACGGCGCTCGGCAACTCGGTTCAGCTCGTCGGCGACGACCTCTTTGTCACCAACGTCGAGCGAGTTCAGCGCGGCATCGATGAAGGCGTCGCGAACGCGGTGCTGATCAAGGTGAACCAGATCGGAACACTGACCGAGACACTCGAGACGGTGGCACTCGCGACGGCGTCGTCCTACCGCGCGGTCATGTCGCACCGCTCTGGCGAGACCGAGGACGTCACGATCGCGGATCTCGCCGTCGCGACGAACTGCGGCCAGATCAAAGCAGGGGCCCCGGCGCGCTCCGATCGTGTCGCGAAGTACAACCAACTGCTAAGGATCGAGTACGAGCTCGGAGGTGCCGCTTCCTACAACGGCGCCGCGGCCTTTGCCCGCGGGGCGTCCTGGCAGGCATGAGACGACATCACGCGAATCGCTGGGTACTGCTCGGCGCTGCGCTCTGCGCGGCAGTGATCGTCGTCGCCTGGTTTCCCGCTCGCGAGATCGTTGGCCAACACAATGAGCTGCGCGCGGTGAACGGGCAGCTGTCTACGCTTGCGAAGCGGAACGCGTCCTTATCTGCTGACATCTCCGCGCTGTCGGCGAACTCGACGATTGCTGCGATCGCGCACGAACAGTACGGGCTTGTGCGACGCGGCCAGACTTCCTACGTCATCTTGCCGGCCGTCGGCTCCTCGGCGGCGAATGGCGCCCTTACGACTACTTCGATCGCGCCGCAGGACCTCATCGCCGCACCGATCGACCAACCGAGGCCGGCTTCGACGCGGGGAAGTTCTGCGGGATCTGCCAGCTTCTGGAGTCGATTCGCCAGTCACCTCGAGTTCTGGCGTTGGGCCGCTTGAGCTCTGTACTGTCGGAAGCGCTCTAACGGCTGGCTCCAACGTCGTGCCGTGATCTCTGGAGACCTCACGCGCCGTGTGATGTGATCTGGTCGCGTCGGATCCGCTGGCGGTCTGGGCTTTTCCTCAGCACTGGTTCAATACGTAACGGCGCGAAAAAGGGGGTCGTCGGTGACGGCCCCCTTTTTCGGCATCGGTGCTACAAGCTTGCTCCTACTTCAGTGCGAGGTTTTCCCACTGGACGAAGAGGAGGGTGTGTGCAAGTCCCCCGTTTGGAACGAGTGCCTTTGTGGAGAGGTCGAAGGCATTCTTCGCGTACATCCACACGGCGTAGACCTGCTGGTTCATCAGGTTGGCGATTTTGCCGTACACCTGAGCCAGCTTGACAGGGTTGTTGTAGCCCGCCGACTGGTTCAACAGACCGTTCAGCGTCGGGTCGTTGACGCCAGAGAACACAGCGCCACCCTTGAAGAACTGGCCGTCGTTGATCGTCGGGTCCACGCTCGGGCCCCAGTTCTCATCGATTGCCTGCCAGGCACCTGAGAAGGTGATGCCGAGCATCTGTTGCAGCGAGTAGTCCTGAATGACCACGTTGATACCGGCGTTGCCCCACATCGTGGCGATGGCCTGTACCTCGTTGATCCAGAACGCGCTGTTCGTCGTTGTCGACAGGTCCACGGTGAACTTGCCACCTGGACTCGTCGCGGCAACCTGCTGGACCAGTGCTTGTGCCTTTTGGAGGTTGTAGCCCAGGTAGTACTTGTTGGTCTTTACGTAGCTGTGCTGACCAGGTGCGGTTTCTGACTGGATCAGCTTGTAGCCACTGCCCGGGTACAGGTTGTTCACCAACACCGCTGAGTCGGTCGCGTATTCGACTGCCTCGCGCGCCAAGATGTTGTTGAACGGCGCGTGGTTGGTGTTCATGGTGATGAACTCGTCAACGGTTTGTGGCAACTTGGTGACGGTTATGCCCTCCGAGGGTGCCTGGTTGATCAACGGGATCGTCGTCGTACCGGTGGCGAGCTCGTCTTCTCCGGTCTGCAGCGCCGAGATCGCGCTCTGGTCGGTGCCGACGTTCGTCCACGTGATGCTGTTCAGGAGCGGGTGACCCTTCTGCCAGTAACCCGCGTTCTTCGTCACGACTAAGGAAGCGCTGGCGGAGTTCGAGACGACCTCGAAGGGTCCCGCGCCGATCGGCTTCTGGGCGTATGCGGTCTCGCCCATGGAGTTGAGCGCCGTCTCGTCGACGGTGTAGTTCGGTGCCTCGTTCACAAAGGCGTAGGCGAGACCCGTGTCAGCTTCGAGCGTGTTCATGACGACCTTGTTGCCTACGGCGTAGGCACCCTGGGGGGTCAGCGGGAAGTTGACGTCACCGATGTTGCCGAACTGCGGCTCGAGGTCGCGGTTGATGCTCCAGGCCACGACTGCGGCCGTAAGCGGGTTGCCGTCGGTGAACTTCACGCCTTTGCGGATCGTGAGCGTCAACGTCGCGTTGTGGTTGGAGTAGGCCCAGCTGCTGAGCTCGTCTGGAAGGATCGTGCCACCTGGCTGGAGCTCGATGAGTTGGCCGAAGATCGCTGACAGGTACGCGTAGTCAGCAGCGTCTTGTGTGTCAGTTGCGGGATCGAGCCCCGGCCACTGAGATGTCACGGCGACGATGTTGAGCGCGCCGCCTGAGTGGACTCTCTGCGGATGGGTTGCTGCCGATGCGCCGGACGTGGCCGCCATGATGCCCATGGCCACGACGGTGCAGACGACGGCAATATGGCTGCCGAAACGACCCTTCATGTGTCCCCCTTCAACCACGATCTTCGTGGCACTAGATGCTGTAAGCCCAGGGGGTTAAAGGGCGAAATCGTGGAGCTGCTTCTCCGGCGTTGGCGCGTCTCGCAAACGTTGCAGGTAGCTACTACGCGATGTAGTTCCTACCGGGTCGCAACCCTCGATCATCCGTATACCCCCTACGGTGACGACGAGTGTAGGCAGCTCGGGATTGGATCACAAGCAAAATGCAACAGAAATGTCATGTTTCGTTCGCCTAGCTAACTTCATTGTTGGCGCTAGGCAAGCCCCGTTATGGCGGCGCAGGCCGGCCACGAGGCCCAGCCACTCTCGAGGTAGAGCTTGTAGGCAGCAGCGTCTTGGGCTGCGGGCGGCGCTGCGCTCGGCAGCCCTGACTGACCGAGATCGAGCCACGTCTGGTACGCGAACTGGTACGCCCCGTAGTAGCCGTTCCCGGTGTTGAGCGAGTAGTCGCCGCTCGCCTCGCAGTGCCGGATCGCCGCGAAGTCAGCCGCGAGCGAGTTCGGGGGGTTCGCAGTCGCGCTGATCGAGGTGACAGCGCTCGAGGCCGGTGGCCCGGATGTGCCCGGCGCGGGCGTGCTCGGAGCGGTCTTTGACTGCGCGGCCGCCGCAGCGGCTGCTTGCGCCGCGGCTTCGGCAGCCGCAGCTTTCGCTTCAGCTGCGCGCTCGGCGGCGGCCTCTTGTGCTTGGACCAAGACTGCGAGCCGACCCTTGACCGATGACAATGTTGTCTGCTCGCTAAGGAGGGTCGCGAGCGCGCTGTCACGGGCCTGTTTGCTTTGCCCTAGTGCTTCGGCCGCCAACGACGTAGCAGTGAGCTGCGTCGTCTGCTCGACGGCGAGCTCGGACCTGTCGCGACCGAGCGTTGCAATCGTCGCGTTCACCTCGAGCGTCGCGACGTTGAGGTAGGTGTCGGTGATCGTGGTGCGGTTCGGCTGGTTCGAAAGGTAGAGCCCGACTGCGTTCTCCGCGCCGGAGGCCACGTAGGCTTCCACGGCCGCGCTATCAACGAGGTCGCGCTCCTTTTCTATGGATGCCGCGGTCCGCGTCAGTGCTTCGCGAGTCGCAGCGAGAGTGGTGAGATCGGCGTGGTACCGCGTGACTGCCGCGAGGTACCGCTCGCCGATGCTCGAGAGCGCTGAGCTGTCCGCTGAGACTCGCCCGGCGATCGCTGATGCCTGTGCAGCCAGCCCGGTCGTCGTCGCGCCGTGGGCTGCCTGGTTTTCTGCGAGCGAGATCGCGAGCGAGCCAAGAACGAGAGCGATAGTCATTACGGCGACCAGTCGATTGGCGTGCGGGTGCCGTGCTTCGGGCGAAATCGATCCCCGGTTCGTCCACACGCCCGAGAAACCTAACGACGACTCATCGGACTCGCAACGCCGACGGTGCGCCCAGGAGATGGTCCGCCGATAGCGTGACGAGGTGTCTGTAGCCGCGATCCTCCTCGAACCCAGTCCCGATGCACGCTCCGTCGAGCATCCTCGGGTGGACCCGGCGCGGACCGGACCGCCGCTCGAGGCTGTTGTGGCCGAGATTGCAGCAGCTGCGGGTTACGAGGAAGTCATCGCGGTCGTGAGCGACCAGAGTGTCGCGGATGCGTGTCCCGATGGTGTGACCGTGCTTCTCGACGAGTCGGACGCGGGCGAGTCCGGAGCACTCCATGCCGCACTCGACTGGTGTGCACGCCGCGGGCATGCGGCCGTCGTCGTGGCAAGGTTGGGGCAGGCATTCGACGCCGACCCGTTGCTCGAACGGGCAGCCTGGCAGGCGCTGCTCGCCGAGAGTCGCCTGCCGATCGTAGTTGCGACGACCTCTCGCGCTCGACGGCCGATGATCCGCCTCGACGCGAGTGTCTGGTCGCTCGTGCCGCTCGAGGGCAACATCGAACTATTACTTGCCTCGAAGTCAGAGCTGGTCGAAGAGCAACGGATCGATCGAGCGGAGCTGCTCGTTGCAGAGGCCGATCTCGGTGACCAGGTCCGCGCGACCGATGAGTGGGCTTCGCCCCAGGATGTCGCGGCGGTAGAGGTGCTCCTTGGTCGAAGCGTCGCGGCACAATTCTCAGTCGTGGTCCGCGACGATGCAGGCGGGCCGGTCGTGATCCGAAACGCTCCTCTTCTAGACGACGGCACGCCGATGCCGACGCGGTTCTGGTTGGTAGGACGTCGAGAGCGTGAGCTCGTCGGGCGGCTCGAATCCTCCGGCGGCGTGGACGCCGCGGAGGCCGAGGTGGACCCGGTCGCGCTCGCAATCGCACACGACCGCTATGCAGCCGAGAGGGATGCTGCACTCCCGAAAGATCACGTGGGCCCGGTCCCGCACGGGGGCGTCGGCGGAACCCGGGTGGGAGTCAAGTGTCTGCATGCGCACCTGGCGTGGTATCTGGCGGGTGGGGCTGATCCCGTCGGCCGCTGGGTTGCGTCGAAGTTGAACGGCGAGCTCCGAGGAGCCGTTGCTGCAGTTGACTGTGGCACGAATTCGACACGCCTGCTGATAGCGGATCGCAACGGCGCGACCTTGGTGCGAGAGATGACCGTGACGCGTCTCGGCGAGGGCGTCGATGAGACGCATCGACTAGCAGCTGGAGCGATCGAACGCACGATGGCGACGCTTCGGCGCTATCGAGAAGAGATGGATACCCACGGCGTCGTTGCGCTGCGGATCACGGCCACCTCCGCGGCGCGGGACGCGATCAATTCGTCGGATTTCTTCGACGCGGCAGAGAACGTCCTCGGAGTTCGTCCGGAGCTGCTCGCCGGTGAGGAGGAGGGGGCGCTTTCCTACGCTGGAGCAACGGCAGGACTCCCGCCCGGCGAGGGACCCTTTCTCGTCTGCGACCTCGGTGGTGGCTCAACCGAGCTTGTCGCTGGTGTCAGCGGCGGCAAGTCGATCGCAGGCGTCTGGTCGATGGACGTGGGCTGCGTCCGGATCTCTGAGCGGTTCCTTTTGAGTGACCCACCTTCGATGCGCGAGCTCGAAGCGGCGCGAACCTACGTCCGAGCCGCGATCGAGGTAGCGATCACGCAGGCCCCGGCGCTCACGCAACCGAAGTCGCTCGTCGGCGTGGCAGGCACCGTCTCTACGCTGGTCGCTCTCCGCAAAGGCGTGACCGCTTACGACCGGGACACACTCCACCACCAGCATCTCGAGCGGAAGGATGTCGCCGAGCTCTTCTCCGAGCTCGCCTCGTCACCGCTCGCGCGCCGGCGTGCGATCCCGGGCATCGAGCCGGGGAGGGCCGACGTCATCGTCGGCGGCGCGCTCATCTTGCTCGAAGCGATGGATGCCCTCGGTCACGATCATCTCGTCTACTCCGAGGACGACATTCTCGATGGCCTCGTGGCCGCACTACGAACTGCATCTCGCCAAACGGCTTAGCCGAGCACGAGCGCCTTCGTCCGGGCTACAAACGCCGCCATGTCCTCGTGGTGTGCGACCGAGTAGCGAAGCCCGTCGCTCCTTAGTCTCGAGAGCAGAGCATCGTCGTCGATCAACGTGCTCGCGAGATCGAGTACCTCCCCAGGCGTTCGGTACCACAGCCCGCCGTTGGCGGCTTCAACGTGTGCATGCGCGGCCGAGTCTTCAGGGACGATCGGTGGACTCGAAAAAAGCATCGATTCGAGCGCCTCGCGACCGAATGGTCCCGGGGGGCGAAGGTCGATGGTGAACTTCGCGTGCGCCATGAGCCGCCACAGGTTTACCCGAGTCGGGTTCACCGGAAGCGATGCGGTGTTGATGAAGTCGGTCACTCTCCACCTCGCACCATCGACCTCGGCGATCGCGATGTTGCCGAGGACGGCGCGGAGGAGTTCGTGCGTGATCGCCCGATCGAAGCGAGGTGCGCTCGCCGGGAAACGTCGGAGCAACAAGACGTACTCACCGAACCATGTAACGCCGAAGAGACCCTGTTCGGTCGCCGACCGGTTCAACGTCAACGCGACGTCGAGGGGATAAATGCGCGACGCCATATCCGGCAGCGCTGCAGTGAGTGCTGCTTGTTCGCCGGGATGAAGAGAGCCGATGGCGTCGGCGGACTCCAGCAGTGCCGCGAGACCGGGATCGCCGACCAGCGCCGGATCGGCCAGGAGCGGCCAGATGACGATGCGTGCATCTGTCGTAGCGACGTCGTCGTCGGTGCCGAGCGGGAGTGGCAGTCCGGCGATGACTACTGAGTCGGGCGCGATCTCGGTCAGTAGTTCGGCCACGCCGTGCACTGTTCCGGTCAGTCCCCGCGAAACTTCGAGCAACGATGGTGGCGTCGCGTCCGACCCGACTGCTCGAAGCGCCCCGTGTAGGAGCGTGCCCGTCAGCTCTCGCGCGCCCACAAGCGGCAGATGGTGCACGGTAAAGACGCTGTCGAGGGAGGTCGTCGGTTCGAGGGCCGCCGAATCGAGGAAGAGGACCTGCACGCTCGCTGCACTCGCTACGGCACCTGCGAGCAGACGCACGACCTCGGTCGATTCGCGCTCGCCCGCCCCCCAGTGGGTCGTCACGATGCAGACGACCGGTCGCTTAGCCTCCACGTCGGTCAGTTCGTCGTCTCGAGCTTTTCGAATCGTGCCTCGACGGTCTTCGCGAGATCGAGCAGATCGTTTCGTATCAGTGTGAGAATCGCCCGCTCATCAGCTGAGGCGATCTCGTCGACTCTGTAGGCGATCGCATCAATGGAGCGCGCGAGAGCGATTCGAAAATCCTGCTCCTCGGCGAAGTAGGGCCCGAGTGCTCCGGCAATTACCCGGGAGAGGAGCCGGCGAAGTATCGACTTCGGCGATCGTCCAGGCGCGCCCTGCTGTAGTGCTGGGCCTCGATCCCAGTGATGGTGGAGGTGGTGGAGGCTCTGATCGAAGTGGATGGGATCTCGATCCGCGTGTTCCATCAGGCCGTCGAAGGTCCCTTGTGGCGTCCATTGGCGGGGGTAGCTCGTGGTGCGTCTGCTCGCCAGCGCTCTCATCCGCTCGACGACGAGACGAGCGTCGGCACTCGAGTTTCCAGATAGTTCTTCCATCTGTCGTCCTCCTGGGCAGTAGAGAGGGGGCACCAGTAGCGCCAGTGACTGAGGTGCTCGTTGTGGTACGGGTCGCCGGCTGCGAGCGCCGCTCCCCATCGCGTCAACATGAGTTCGTTCTCTGCGAAGTCGTCGGTGTGGCCGCGGCTCTTTGATTCGTGGTGGATGAGCTCGGCGAGCGGCGTAAAGACGACGTAGTAGCCCCGCTCGCGAAGCTTGAAGCAGAAGTCGACGTCGTTGAAGGCGACCGCCAGCGTCTCGTCGAATCCGCCGAGGTCGACAAAGAGTTCTCGGCGAACCATCATCGCGGCCCCGGTCACAACTGAGCAGTCGCGGGTCGAGATCGCCAGGGAGTTGTAGCCCGGACGGTCACCAGGGAGTCCCCGCAGAACATGTCCAGCGATGCCGCCAAGGCCGACAACGACGCCCGCGTGCTGGATGGTCCCGTCCGCATAGAGCAGACGAGCTCCGACTGCCCCTACTTCTGGGCGTTGCACGTGTCCAACCATGGCGTCGAGCCAGCCAGGAGTTCGCGCCTCGATGTCGTTGTTTAAGAACAGCAAGATCTCCCCGTCACAGGCACGGGCGGCCGCATTGTTGATCGCCGCCCAGTTAAACGGGCCCGGTGCCTGAAGGACTCGAACGCTGGGCTCAGCGCGGAGCTCCGTGAGGAGTGCACTGGTCTCGGGCAGCGCCGAGTCATTGTCAACGAGCACCAGCTCGAAGTTGTCGTAACCGGGGTCGGCGCGAAGCGTCCGCGCGCACGTCGCGAGCATCGCTGGCTCATCTCGAAACGGGATGATGATGCTGACAAGCGGCCGGTCCTTCACGTGTCGTCGAACGTGGTACCTACCCGGAAACTCGGTTATGGCCGACACCACTCCTGGTTCGCTGCGTCGTCTGAGCGCGTCTTCTATCGCTCGCCGGCCCGCTTCGTAGGCCCAAGGCTTTGCCTGCTGCGAGGTGGTGTCAGAAGCTGCCGAACCGGGAATCGACCGCCAGTGATACAGCACCTCTGGAATGTGCACCACAGCGCGGGCGGCTTCGGTCGCACGGAGCGTGAGATCGAAATCCTGGCTTCCGTCGTAGTCACTTCGAAGTCCGCCGACCTCGTCGAAGAGTCCCCGGCGCACCACGGTGAGGTGGCTCGTGTAGGCGAAGCTGAGGAGAAGATCAGGTGACCAATCGGGCTTGAAGAGCGGGTCGAAGCGCTCACCTGCTATGTCGATCTTGTCCTCGTCGGAGTAGAAGAGGTCTGCTTCCGGGTTTTCGGCGATGCTCGAAGCGACCACAGCGAGCGCCTCTGGCGCCAATTCGTCGTCATGATCCAAAAACGCGATGAACTGGCCACCGGTGGCGGCAACACCCCGGTTGGTCGCGGCTGAGATGCCACCGTTTGAAGGCGACGTGAGCACCGTTATCCGCCGATCGAGCTTAGCTAGCGAGCGAAGAGTCGACGTGAGTTCGGGATCCTTTGATGCATCGTCAACGAGGCACAGCTCCCACTCACCGAAGGTCTGCGCGAGTACTGAGCCGACGCAACGGCGAAGCGCCCAGATCGGAGTTCTATAAACCGGCACCACCACGCTTAGGAGTGGCGAACGTTTTCCGCGTCGACGCGTCGCCGGCTGCGATCGCGCAGCGCTCTCCACCCCGCCAAGGACGACAGGCTGTCGATGCCGGGTGAGCCATTCGTGGTAGCCCTCGCGATCTTCGCTAGCGTTCATCCGGTAGGGCTCGCCATCTCCAGGCTCGTGAAACTGGTCTTCCTCACCCTCTCGTCGCTTGTGCGAGGACGCGAAACGTTCCGCAGGTTCATACTGCATCGCAGCTGCCAACTGTTCGGAGGCGAACAGAAGTGCGTCGCCCACTTGATTCAACTCTTCGGCGAGGCCGAGAAGCTCCGTGGTCCAGGCACTCTCTGGGCCGAGGGGCGGTGGCGAGAAATTCCGATGGCTGCCGATCGTCGTCCTGGCGACCGACCAGAGAACCTCGATCTCGCGTGGTGCTGCCGATGTCGCGGCGCTTGACGTCGGTTGCGAGCTCGAGATCCCGATTTCGCCGCTGCTGGTCTCGAGGCCCTCGAGGGAGGCCAGAACCTGCTCGGCGGGTACCTGTTCGTCGGCGATAACCGAAGACAGCCCGGCCATCGCCTCGAACGTGGTGCGAAGCATGCGCTCGTAGTGCGCAAGGGCCAGCGGCAGCGACCATCCTGACGAGGCTGTCATCCGGGCTGCCGAATCTGCTGGGGACGCCAGAAGGAGGGCGACACGACTGTGCGAGCGGTCCGCGGACCGCAAGTCGTCAGTGGTCGCGAGCCTTGCGTCTGCTCCGAGGACTTGGAGGAGCGCGGTCGGATCGCTGCCAGGTACGTGGCAAACGAATGTCGTCGGCACGCAGTTATCGCTTCGAGCAGATCTCAGGCCAGTCGACGCGCATTTGGCCTCCTCGCGTCGGGCCGGAACGGGCATCAGCGGGTTCGTCGATCATGGTCGATTGTTCGGCGTCGTCTCCACACACCAGAGCTCCGACGTGGAGTAACCCTCGTGAGTGTAGGCGCCGAATCTGCAACCATGGGGGCGTGGAGCCGCCAACCGACAATACGTCCGCTGCGCGCCAGATCGGGCGCCGGAGTGCATCTACGCGTCGAGTCGAGTGAGCTTTCGTCACGACTCGTCGGAGCTCCGTGGCCGACGCGTCACCCTCCGGCCGCTCCAACCCGGTAATTTCGCGGCTTGGAGCGAAGTCCGAACACGGGCGCGTTCCTGGCTGGTGAAGTGGGAGCCGCGCCCGGCGGGCGCGCCCTATCCGTCGGAGGACCAAGCGAATTTCGCCGCCCGCTGCGCGATCCGGGATCGTGAGCGACATCTCGGGACCGGGTTCGGGTTCGGGGTATTCATCGGCGACCGATTCGCCGGCGAGATCAATGTTTCCTCGGTGCAGCGCGGTGCGTTCCAGTCTTGCTACATCGGCTACTGGATAGACGAGGCGCTCGCTGGCCACGGCTACATCCCAGAAGCGTGCGCGGTCCTGTTCAGGTTCGCTTTCGAGGACCTTGGTCTGCATCGGGTTCAGATCTCGATTTTGCCCCGCAACGCGCCGAGCAGAGCAGTCGTCCGCAAGCTCGGACTGCGTGGCGAGGGCATCGCGGTGCGGTACCTCGAAATTGATGGCGTCTGGGAGGACCATGTTCGTTACGCGATCACGCGTGAAGAGTGGGAGGAGCGTCGCGACGGCTACCTGAAGGCGTGGATCTTGCCCGAGTAACCAGATCAGCTGATTGGGGTCACGAGGGATGTCGTCGTTGGGGCGAGCGTCG
>DATCDR010000009.1:0-4718 GCA_036510575.1 Acidimicrobiales bacterium
GGCCGACCTCGTCCCGACGGGAAGAGGTCTTCGAAGTCCTCCTCTTTGAACAGCTCCTCGCGGTGATCGGCCAAGAAGGCGTAGATCGTGCCGTCCTCGACGAGACCGCGGCAGAAGGCTGCTGCATCGAGCATCTGCCGATCTGGATTGGGTTTTCCCTGCATGGAACAAGTTTCGTCGCTCGCGAGGGAAATCGCGAGTACCCGAAGGGGATGGATTAAAACAACACCGCCCTAGGAGATTGTCGACCGAAGCGGCAACGGAACCGCGGTCGGCTTTCCATTAAGGAGCGAGGGGAGCTTTTCGATAACGCCGCCCTTCTCGGTGATCGACGCGGTACTCGGGCGAAGTAGGAACTTGACGAAGTTCACCGCCGCCCCCTCGTGCGCAGCCCCGCGCAAGATCGTGACCATGTACGGGGCCGCGAGGTGGAGCGAGCCGAGCGGCACGGTCCTTAGGCCGTCGGCGGTGGTGTCAACACCATAAAAGAACGCCGCATCGAGCTGACCCTTCTGCAACCCGGTTAGCAGATCAGTCTCGCTGTACACGTCGGTCTTCGACACTGCGAGCTTTGAAAGGACAGATAGATGCTCACTCTTCGCGGCGTCCTTGAGCGCCGTAATTGCCAGAGAGCCGCTCGAGTCAGTGTCCGGGGTCGCGCGTCCTAGCAAGAAGCCCTTCATCGTCACGACCTTGTACCACGCCATGGTCTTGAGGTCTTTCGCGAACTTGCTCTTCGGGTTGTAGGCAAGAAGCAGTGGCGTCGATCCGAACTGCGCATACCACGACACCCAGTTCCCGTTCTTCTGGCCCTCGAGCGATTGCTCCGAAGCGGCGCCCTCGCTCACGAAGACGTCCTCTGTCGCCGTCTTGCCGGCAATCGCCTTCGCGTCGACCCTCGACTCTCCAGACGTCTGGAGCATCGAGAGTCCCGTGGCCTTGTGGAATGGCGCCGCCAGCGCCGCCATGGTGTCGGTAAGGGAGCTGTCGAAGATCACGTCGACGGTGTCCTTAGATGGCGTCGTCGCTCCGGCACCGACTGGAACAAACGCCATAAGCAGCACCATTCCCGAAGCAAGGATCACCCCGGCCACCCGAGAGACCTTGACTCGCCGACCCGAAGATGCTTCACCGAAACTCGCCACTTCCTACCTTTCACATTTGAACCCGCGGCACGCCGTTCATACCGCCAACGCTGGCTTCTCCACGAGGCACCAGGCCGGGACGCGGCACTCCTAATCGAGATCCTCGATCCGTCGTGACTCCCGGCGAGCCAACGTTAAGCGCCATGCCCACCGCCGGGCATGCTTTTGCTCCTGTTGCGAAACGAGGACAGGAGCGGCAAGACAGTTGCGAGCACGATCACGCGCCGCTAATCGAGCGCGACATTACGAAGCATCTCGCGCTCGATCGTCGCGGGACACGCGCCGGCTCAGCTCACCTGGGCTGTGAACTCATCGCTGACAAAAGGTCGTCCAAGAACCGCGCCAGCGCCTCGGTCGTGTAGATCCTCCAGCGAACAATCGTCGACTCGAACCCGTCGTTTCGCTCGAGCTGGCCACGCAGGCTCGCAAGCATTGGCTCTACCAGCACCGATTGGGCTCGCATGAGTGGCTTGGCGTCGATGCCCGCACGATCGAGGAGCAGCAGTTTGAGGAGCAGCTCGGAGCGGGCGTCTCGGACGTGCGCAACCGGGGTCTCGAGCCACTCGCCGACAGCCGCCCTTCCGGCCGAAGTGATGCTCACCAGCCGCCTCGTCGGAGCGCCCGCGCCAGGGGCCGTACCAGTCTCGACAACGAGGCCGCGAGCCACGAGCGTCGCGATCGCTCGGTAAACGAGCGGACGAGGAATCGTCCAGATCCTGCCGATCAACCCGGCGGCGGCGAACCCCCGACTCACAGCAAAGCCATGTGTCTCGCCCTCGGCGACGAGGCCGAGCACCGCCCACTCATTTAGCGAGAGCGACTTCGACGAGCCCATTGCCTTGACTCTATGCGAGCCGACCGTTGGGGCCAGCGTCCGCGTGCCCGCGACGAGGCGTCAAGCGAGCTTGGACGCCTCAGTCCGTCGAGTTCGGAACATAGGTCGTCGCGCCGGCGCGCGAGGTGTAGATCGTGTGCAGGTCGGTGTAGGCGCTAATGCTGTACTGGCCGTTCTCCGCGCCGAGGCCACTCCACTTACGACCAACGAAGGGCTGAACGTGACCGAGCATCGCGTGCGTATTGATCCAAGTCGTGCCCGCCTCGAGCTGCTCGGCGACTGCGTGCGCCCGCTCAGGATCGTTCGACCAGACCGAACTCCCGAGGCCGAAGGTCGTGGCATTGGCACGCTCGATCGCCTCGTTCAGGTCGCGGTAGGGAAGAATCGGGAGCGCCGGCCCAAACTGCTCCTCGTCGACGATCCGCGTACCCTCCGCGATACCGGTGAGGATCGTCGGCGCGTAGAAGTAGCCCTCACCCGCTAGCGGTGCGCCGCCGGTCACCGCAGTGGCGCCCGCCTCGACCGCTTCCGCGACGAGCGCACTCACACGCTCAAACTGCGGCTTGTTGTTCACCGGGCCCATCTCGACGCCTTCGTCAAGACCGTTGCCGACCTTGAGGGCGCGAGCCTTGACGGCGAGCTCCGCCACGATCGCGTCGTGCATCGCCTCTGGCACGAAGACCCGCTTCACGGCCATGCAGATCTGACCGGCATTCATGAAGGCCCTACCGAAAAGGACGTCAGCGACATCGACGGGGTCGACGTCGTCCAAGACGATCGCCGGATCGTTGCCGCCGAGCTCGAGCAGGACACGCTTTAGGTCAGAAGCTGCGGAGACGTTCACCTTCTTGCCCGTAGCGATCGAACCGGTGAACGAGATGCCCCGAGGAACCGGGTGCTCGGTCATCCACTGCCCGAGTGGGTCGGCGCCCGAGATCACATTCAACACGCCTGCGGGCACCACGTCACGAAGGACTTCACCCAACATCAGCGTCACCAGCGGGGTGAACGGTGACGGCTTCAATACGACGGTGCATCCCGCCCGGAAGGCAGGAGCCACCGTGTTCACCGCCATGCCGATCGGAACGTTCCAAGGCTTGATGGCAGCGATCACCCCGAGGGGAACCTGCACGACCTCGATCAGGGCATTCTCATCGTCTTGTACTACAAGGCGCGGCGTCTCCAAGTCGGCGTAGTAGCGGAAGTTCTCCGCCGAGCGGCGGACACCCATGACGCCCATGGCGAGCGGGAATCCCTGCTCCATGGTGGCGATCCGACCCATCTCCTCTGCGGAATCTTCGAGCGCGGCGGCGCACGCGTACATCACGTCGCGCCGGAGCGCGAGGTCGTCCTTCCAGGAGCCGAAGGCCTTGTGCGCACTCTTCATCGCGTGGTCGAGCTGTGCCCTCGAGCAGTCAGGCGCCTTCGCGAACACCTGACCCGTAGCTGGATTAACCACGTCGATGGTCGCAAGCGTCTCGGCAGCCGAGCCATCGATCGTCATCGTGTATTCGCCCATCACGCCCCCTCGTGTCGCGCCATATGCGGACAATCTAGTCAACGATTGAGTAATCAGAGTCGTCCCGCTTCCTGTCGAGACCCCTATCGAACCGGGAACGAAGGCGGCCAGTGTTCCCGAAACTGGTCGCCGGTCGTGGCGGCGCCCTCGGCGTAGGAGTCCGCGCCTTTGCCCTGAGCGGTGGCTTCTGACGATGCCGTGAACGCCGTCGGGGTCGAGCTGACCCAAGAGGAGATCGACGAGCTCGAAAAGCCGTACGAGCCGCACGGCATCGCGGGCCACTGAGGAACCGGAACGAACTGGACGAGCTGTTGTAGACGAAACGCCACCGCCATCTGGCTAAGCCCAATCGTATTTTTCAACTCCGACGATTCCTCAACAACGTTGTTGGCCACACCACCTAGGCGACAGAGCTAGGGAACCGACCAGACCCCCGCGATAAGCGCATAACGACGGTTGTCGACTGGAGCCAGTAACTCTTCTTCGAGTTCGGCCCGAACCGAACGAGCGCCGTCAGATTCGAGGTACTGCTCGAACGCCTCGGAGTTGGCCCAGACCGAGACCACCTCAAGATTGTTCGGTAGCAACGGCCGTTGCAGCGCGACCTGTCCGAGGAGACCTTCAGCCGAGGACTGCTCCGCGACAAAGCCGTCAAAGGCCGGTAAGGCCGCATCAAGTTGTGTCGGACGAGCTTCGATCTGGGTGACAACGACGAAGTCGTCGATCGACGCGACCGGCCAGCGCTGGTCGCCCCTCGGGCCATGCAGCCGGTCCTCGTAGGGCGAGCCGAGTACCGATGCGACCATGCTCCGAAAAGCAAGGTTGGACGAACTCACCAGATGTTCCTTGTACGCACTCTCTGAGGCGAAGCGACCAATCACTTCGAAGTGATTCGGCTTTCCCTCCATACGTAGTGCAACGATCTCAACGGTTCCTGCTGTCTCGGTCGATCCTGCAACGAGCGCCCGGAGAGCATCCTCGACAACCTCGAGACCGGTTCGCATCCCGATATCGACATGAACGATCGCGCACCACTCCCCCGATTCCATGAGCGAAGTTTCTCACACGTCCGATTCCGGCCTGACGATCCATGCGGCAGAACAACCCAAAGCAGTTACTGAAACGACGGGCCGCTCGATCCGACCATCAATTTCCAGCGGACTGGTACGAGGCGGACCCTCCTTCAGGAGCCGGGAAATCTCTCACGCTCTCGCTCATC
>DATCDR010000010.1:0-17508 GCA_036510575.1 Acidimicrobiales bacterium
GAGCCAATTTCGATCTCGGAGCTCGTCGGTCAGGAGGTGATCCAGTGAACGTCGCGTAAGCTCACACCAAGCCCTCCACGCCGCTCACCCCCTGGGGAAATTCGGTGATCGAGAGTGAGGAATTTCGGTGATCCGCAGCAAGACCGCCAAAGGACTTCAGGCTGGACGCTGGCTCCATCTACTCCGAGAGCTCTTCGGCTGCCGTCCTCGCGCTCGACTGCGGAGCTGAAGGATCCGTGCCGCGCCAGCGAGCACTACGAACAGTCCCCGATTACCGCGGCAAGGAGCAGTCCCACTCCTTCGGGCAGATGCCCATGTACGCCAAGAAACGACACGCTCGCGCGTTGACCGTTTTCGAGAATGAAGATTATGAGGACTAGAAGCACCAACAGCCCGACCACGACGGCAGCCCAATAGCCGCTCGCTCGCGTATGCGTGAACGGTGGCTGGTCTGACCAGTCGTCTGCGCGTGGACTTATTGCCGATGACTCAGTTCCCGAATCCTCAAGTGCCGCGGTCGGCGCGGAATAGTCAGTTGCTGCTGCTCCACTCGCCGTCTCAGATCCGTCGCTCCCGTCCGCACTCTAAGTACCCTCGCTACGCACACCCCAATCGCGGCATCTCAACTTTGCGAGACAGCGACGGTTAGGGTACCGAAGCGACAACGAATCGAGCTCCCCACGAGCGCACGCAAGCCACAGGCTTCTGTGCGAAATTCGTGAAATTGCCCTTCGGCCCGGGTAAGTCTCGCTAACCGAAGCGTTTCCCCGAGAGGAACAGCAATGAGCAAGAGAAGCAGTACGGCAGACCTGACCTGGTCCCCACACGGACACCAGCGTCGCGACGTGGCGCGTGGACAGCACGATGAGCAATCCGCAGGCGGATTCTCCAATGTTCGTCGTCACCTGTCGGAGCGACGACGTCCAAGCCGGAAGATCGATCTGGATGGTGCGTTAGTCGACTTCGGCAAACTCCTCGCGAAGATTCGGGGCGCCGGCCGCGTCCAATGCCCCACGAAACGTCCGAAAAGCTGATCGAGAAGGACGCTTTCGTTGGGATCGCACCCCGTTTGTCACTCACGTGAGCCTTACCCTCAGGTCGACTAGAGCTGGTGCGGCGCCATCCGAGATGCATGAATGTCGGAGCCGGCCCACGACTCGGGCGCGGATGACTGCCATCTGTCGAGTCACCATTTCAGCGGCCAGTTGCGCCCGATGCCACTACTCTTCCAGATCCAGCCGAAGTCGCCAACATCTCTCGCACAACGAAGAGCGAATTGTTTGGGTTAGACGTGTTGTCGCAGGGTATCCCAAAGCCACCTTCTACCGCGAGGGTTTCTTACGCGGCCGCAATGTGAGATGCAACACGCCACCTCAGGCGTTCTTCCTTGCCTGCGGTAAGCGCGAATCGAGGAGGCCCTTTTGTTCTCTGGTAGATCCACGGAGGTAGTCCACGAAAGGTCTCGGTATGTCGCACCAGAAGTATCCATTCCTCAGTGCTGTTCTATTGGTGTGGTTGGCCGTCGGGAGGCTTGTGCTCGCCGTGATGCTGCGGGATTGTTCGCCATCGCGGTGTTCCTATCGTCAGCGGAACCTTGATCTCGGTGAATTCGGTACGGAGTACGAGCTGGCGATCGACAAGACATGACGCAGCACTTGTTATACATCTATTGCTCGGAGGCTGAGAAGTGACGCTGATCACCGACAAGACAAATCCCCTACGGCGGTGTCCGCTGTCTGAACGTGGTTGGACAGTATTCGTCTTCGGTCCGACAACCTCCTGGCGTTAGAGCCGACATCATGGCCTCGCCGGCTGAGTTCCCGCCCCATGCGCTGCGGGACTATGCGCTCCTTGCGGACGGGGAGCGCGGTGCCCTGATCGGACCACGCGGCGATATGGCGTGGCTGTGCCTTCCGGCCTGGGACTCCGACGCCGCCTTCTCGACGCTCATCGGGGGTGAGGGTTATTACGCGGTCACGCCCGTCGATCCGTACACGTGGGGCGGTTATTACGACCACCGATCGCTCGTTTGGAACAGTCGGTGGGTCACAACGCGGGGGATTGTGGAGAGCCGCGAGGCGCTTGCACTTCCGGGGGACCTCGAGACGGCCGTCATCCTTCGTCGGATCACGGTCGTTGAAGGCGTCATCCGGCTACGCGTTGTACTCGATGTCCGAGCCGGGTTCGGCGTCGATGCGATGCGCCGCACCCACCGCGACAATGTTGGCATCTGGACGGGACAGTCCGGAGCCGTGAGGTTTCGGTGGTCTGGAGCGCGAGAGGCGCACCGAGGTGGTTCTGGGCCCCTGACCTTCGAACTCGATCTTGCCGCAGGAGAGACTCACGACCTCGTGCTCGAGCTTGGCGAGGGCAAGTTGGCATCAGAGATCCCGAGTGCGAACGCTCTGTGGGGCTCGACGGAAGAGGCCTGGCGGACGGCAGTCCCGGAACTCGGCGATGACCTGATCGGTCGGCGCGACGCGGAGCACGCGTTGGCGGTGCTTCGCGGGTTGACGAGTGCGCACGGAGGAATGGTGGCGGCGGCGACGATGAGCCTTCCCGAGCGTGCTGATCAGAACCGGAACTACGACTATCGGTATGTGTGGATCCGAGATCAGTGTTACGCCGGTATTGCCGTGGCGAGGCACGGTCACTTCCCGTTGCTCGACTCGGCCGTAGGTTTCGTCTCGGAGCGCCTGCTGGCGGACGGTCCCGGGCTCAAGCCGGCCTATACCGTGCGGGGCGGGCTCGTCCCGGCTGAACGAACCTTGTCGCACCTGCAGGGCTACCCGGGAGGAGCCGACAAGGTTGGAAACTGGGTGAACGAGCAGTTCCAGCTGGATGCCTTCGGCGAGGCGCTCGAGCTCTTCGCGGTAGCGGCATCGAGCGATCGTCTCGATGCAGGGCACTGGAAGGCGATCGACGTGGCCGCGTCTGCTATCGAGTCGCGTTGGCAAGAACCCGACGCGGGTATCTGGGAGATCGACTCCGAGCATTGGGCGCACTCACGTTTGACCTGCGTCTCCGGGTTGCGGGCGATCGCCGGCGTCGCTCCGAATTCGCAGTCCGGGCACTGGAGCGCCCTCGCCGATGGCATCTTGGCTGACGTTTCCTCCGATTGTCTCCATCCGTCAGGTCGCTGGCAACGGGCGCCGGGCGATCCACGGATCGATGCCTCCCTACTGCTTCCCGCTATTCGCTGCGCGTTACCGATACGCGACCCCCGGAGCCTTGCGACGATTGCAGCCGTAGAGTCAGAGCTACTCGAGGAGGAGTATGTCTATCGCTTTCGCCCCGATGGACGGCCGCTTGGCGATGCCGAGGGGGCTTTTCTGCTGTGTGGATTCCTCCTTGCGATCGCTAAGCACCAACAGGGTGACTTTCTCCAAGCGCAGGGGCTCTATGAGCGGAACCGAAGTGCTTGCGGAACGCCCGGGCTCATGGCCGAGGAGTTCGATGTGCAACAACGACAGCTACGGGGAAACCTTCCTCAGGCTTTCGTTCATGCCGTGCTGCTCGAAAGCGCTGCGGTACTCGGCACCGGAAGGCCCGATTCGCGCTTGTCTTAGGTTGGCTTTGACCGGCTCTCTTGTGATTGTGGTGAACCGGTCTCTACGAGATTCGAGGAGTCATGCAGTCGAAAGTGGCATTGGTAACAGGCGCATCAGCTGGAGTCGGGCGTGCGAGCGCGGTCGCGTTGGCTGAGCGTGGCTTTGACGTCGCATTGCTCGCCCGAGGCGAGGCTGGACTGCGAGCGGCAGCTGCCGAGATTGAAGCGAGGGGTCGGCGTGCGCTCGTCATCCCCACCGACGTTGCTGACTATGCGCAGGTCGATCGGGCAGCGTCGATGACTGAGGAGCACCTCGGCCCGATCGAAGTCTGGATCAACGACGCAATGACGACGAGTTTCTCACCCCTTGCCGACACCGAGCCAGAGGACTTCCGCCGAGCGATCGAGGTCACCTTCCTCGGACAGGTTTGGGGCACGATGGCCGCGCTCGAGCGGATGCGACCGCGTGACCGCGGGAACATCGTCAACGTCGGGTCGGCTCTTGCATTTATCGGCATCCCCCTACAGGCCGCGTACTGCTCGGCGAAGTTCGCATGCCGGGGCTTTTTCGAATCGACACGAGCAGAGTTGATCCATGACGGGAGCCACGTCCGCCTCTCGATGGTGCACCTGCCAGCGGTCAACACACCACAGTTCGACTGGTGTCACACTACGTTGGATCGGCATCCGCAACCGGTGCCCCCGATTTACCAACCAGAGGTCCCGGCGAAGTACATCGTCGACGTGGCGCTTGATGGAAGGCGATCGCGAATCGTCGGCTCTTGGAACAAGATGCTTGTCGCGGCTGGGCAAATGGCTCCCGGATTCGGTAACCAGTACGCGGCGCTCGGGGCTTGGGACTCCCAGCTCACCGATCAGCCGATCGGTCCAGATCGTCCGGACAACCTCCGCAGTCCTGCCGACGATACGCTCGACGCTGGCGCACGCGGAATCTTTGGTCACGAAGCTCATGGATTCCTCGACCCGAGCTTCCTGAAGACGCTTCCGAAGACGGGACGAACCTTCATAGCGGCGGCGATCGCAGCAACGCGCGACCGGCGCGGGCAGGTGATCGAGCGATGAGTGATCGCTCGCGCAGTAACACCACATTCGTCGTTGTCCAGGCGCTGTGGGGCGCGACCCTGCTCGCCGCACCCGGGACAGTGCTGCTGCTGCTCGGTGGTGCGGACGAGGACCGCACACCGAAAAGGATCATGCGAGTTCTTGGGGCGCGCCACCTCGTGCAGGCGGTCGCCGAGCAGCAGTTCGGCGACTTAGCGCTACGGGTCGGAGCGTGCGTCGATGCACTCCACGCCCTAACCGGTTTCGGCTTTGCTTGTGCCGATGCGCGTTGGCGCCGCGCCGCACTTGCCGACGCGATGATTACCTCGGGATTCGCGGCAGTCGGGCTGAGTGAGGTCCGCGCGGGATCTAATTAGGGTCTCTGACGTGATTTGGCCACGGCGGGGACCGACTGGGCGGAGGGTGCTCATTGCCTCGACGATCGGGCTGGCTTGTGGGATCGGCGTCTCGCTTACCTTGCCTTGGCAGTCAAGCGAACTCGCCGGCTGGGACGCGGCGAGCTTGATCTTTCTCGTCTCGACTTGGATCATTATCGGTCCGAAGTCGGCGGCCGACACGAAGCAGCACGCGGCGAGCGAGGATCCGAGTGCTCCGCTTTCCGATCTCGTCATCTGCTCGGCGGCCGTCGCTTGCATCGTAGGCGCGGGCTTCGCGCTCGGCCGAGCAGCGTCCTCAAAAGGCGGTCAAAGGCCGAGCTCATCGCCCTCGCTGTGCTGAGCGTTCTGCTTTCGTGGGCAGCTGTGCACACAGTTTTTTCGCTGCGGTACGCGCAGCTCTTCTACAGAGGCAGTAAGGACGGCACCGGAATTGACTTCAATGAGGACGACCCGCCGGACTACCGCGATTTTGCGTATCTTGCGATGACGATCGGAATGACCTTTCAGGTCTCTGACACCGACCTCGGGTCGAAGGCAATCCGTCGGACGGCCTTGCGCCACGCTCTCATCTCGTGGCTCTTCGGCGCGGTGTTAATCGGACTGACCATCAACATTCTTGCGAGCATCCTCAGCAGCGGAGGATCGTGACTGGTGGTTCGTCGTGCACCCTCATCAGAGACGACGAAGCTGCAAATGCGCGGTTTCACGATGCCGTTAGTAGCTCAGTCTGGGCGCGCACCCTGACGCGATGACGACATGAACAGCGTCGACCGTGTCATACGGCTTTCCGGTAGGCGTTGGCGTCCGTTAGTTTCAGCTCCAAGCCGAGCCCTGGGCGGGAGAGATCAGGACAGAGCACCCCGGCGACGGGACCTATTACGCCGTCGAAGAGCAGGCGGTCGACTCGGGCGTGGTCGGCGAAGTACTCGAGGTGACGAATATTGTCGATCGCGCATGCCGGATGGAGGTGGAGCGATTGGGCGCAATGACCAGAGATCTGAAGTCCATGGCTCTCTGCAATCGCCGCCACCCGCAGCCACTCGGTGATGCCCGCACAACGGGAGACGTCGGCCTGAAGGCAGTCGACGGCTCCCGCCTCGCACATCGCCTGGAAATAGAAGAGGTCGTACCCGTATTCTCCGGCGGTAATGTCGATAGACGTGTGTACTCGGATTTCGGCGAGCGCGCCCAAATGGTCTGATGAGACTGGTTCTTCGAACCACGTGACGCCGATCGCCTCGAAGTCATCGGCCATGCGAACGGCCTGTTTGGTCGAGTACCCGCCATTAGCGTCGACAAAGAGCTCGACCTGCTCGCCAACCGTTGTGCGCGCGATGCGTGCCCGTTCTAGATCGCGTCCGGGTCGGCTGCCCCAAGCCTCGCCGACCTTCATTTTCACGCGCGGTATGCCTTGTCCATGAGCCCAACCGCCGAGCTGATTGGCCAACTGGTCGTCGCTAAGAGAGGTGAAGCCGCCGCTGCCGTAGATGGCGACGTCGTCGTGTACTTGACCGAGCACCTTGACCAATAGGAGCTCCATTACCTTCGCCTTTAGGTCCCACAGCGCGATGTCGACGGCTGCGATGGCCATCGAGGCCACTCCTGGCCGACCGAAGTTACGAATCGCGCGAACCATCGCTGACCAGCAACGACCCACGTCCATCACGTCGCAGCCGACTACGATTTCCGCGAGTATGTCGTTGATGAGACGAGCACATGCGCCGGTCGCATACGAGAACCCAAGGCCGGTCTTCCCATCCGAGCTGAGTTCGACAACCACCACCGTGGTCGCGCTCCACGTAAGGGTGCCATCGGATTCCGGTTCGGTTGTCGGAACCGTGTAGAGCGCGACCTCGAGCTTCTCCACCTCAGCCATTGTTGGCACCGTCGGAAGGTGCCGCCCGGGCCGCGGTACCTATGTCGGGACTGATGCCCCAGGTAGATGTGCAGGACTCACCCGGCTCGAGCGTTCGAAGTCCGTCTCCCGATTGCAGCGCGTTCGGAGCGCACGTCATCGGCTCAACGCCGAGGCCTTTGCGTCGACGCTCGGCGTTTTGCAGCGAGTCTCCGGTGAACAGCATCAGAAACTGATAGTTGGCATCCATCCAAAGACGAACGGAAGACCTCGTCCTGGCGTGCCTGAGCTGGACGTGTGCAACGCCTCGTTCGTCCCGTTCCAGGTCGGCATAACCGGTGTCGAGTTTTGTCGATCCGATACGACGTGCGACGCGAAAGTCAAACTCGGTCCCCTCTACCGGTTGCGAGCCAGTCGGAATCCCCTGGTCGTCCAAGGGCGTCCAGCGCGTGCCGGGCGACTGCAACAAGAGCTCGTCGATCGTCGCGGTCCCGAGCATCAGATAGGGATGAGCCCCGGCACCATAAGGAGCGGGTTCGGCTCCGGCGTTGGCGGCGGTTGTACGGAGCGAGAGGCCGCTCGGCCCGAGTTGATAGTCGATCCGCAGATCCATGAGGAAAGGCCAGCCTGCCTGGGGATGAAGGGTGTGGGTCATGGCCACCCAATCGCGATCGCGATCGGCGATCGACCAGGGGACCCAGCGCACAAGGCCATGGATTGCGTTGTGCTTCTCGGGCTCGCTGAGCGGGAGCTGGTGGTCCGTATCGCGGTAGCGGTAGGTGCCATCGCGAAGGCGGTTCGGCCAAGGAATCATGGTCTGGCCCCGGGCGTCCGCACAGGGCTCGTCAATCTCATAGCCGTCAAGGAGGGGTTGGGTGCCGATGGTGTAGGTGCGGAGTGCACCGCCGACCTCGACCACCGTTGCGCGCTGGTTTCCATGCGCCAGCTCGACCTGAGCGCCCGAAGCTGCCCGCCTGCTCGCGCCGACCGCAGGGCTCGTGAGCGCGGCGCTCGGCGACTCAGGCACGGCTCCGCTCGAGGTCGGGCCGCGAACCGAGGTGCTCGCCGAGGCGCGATGCGAGCGCCATGATCGTAAGCGCCGGGTTCGCTGCCCCCTGCGTCGGACAGACGCTCCCGTCGGAGACATAGAGATTACGGACGGCCCAGCTCCGTTGATTGGAGTCCACGACGCTGTTCGCCGGAGAGGTGCCCATGCGCGCCCCGCCGATCAGGTGGGCGTAGCGCTTGATCGTGAGGATGTCCTGTGCACCAGCGGCATGGAGAATGTTCTTGATCACGTTCGCCGAGTACGCGACGTTCGCTTCGTCGTTCTCGCACAAGCTGTAATCGAAGCGAGCGATCGGCAGCCCGCGGGAGTCCTTCTCCTCGGCCAGCGTGACGCGATTGTCGGGTTGGGCCAACAGCTCGTTCAACACCCCGATCGTCGTCCAGTGGTTGTAGTCGCGCATGTACTCGCGAAGAGCGCGACCCCAATGCCCATCCGCGAGCACGTGCTCCGCCCAGCCGATCGGTTCCGGAGCCACTGTCTGAATCGAGAACCCGCGCGCAAAGCCCCGCGAGGCGTCCGTCTCGTAGAAGTCCTCCGAGGAGCCCTCCGGTGGTGGCGCCTTGTACATCCGCAGCTCGGTCGGAAACCGCCCCGCCGATTGGGTCGCGCCTTGCACCATGACGTAGCGGCCAACTTGGTCTTCATTGTTGCAAAGCCCATTCGGATAGCCCCTGGTGGCCGAGTTGAGCAGCAGGCGTGGCGTCTCGATCGAGTAGCCGGCGACGGCGACAACCTTCGCTCGTTGCATCCGCTCGACGTGCTCGCCCTTTTTGAAGTAGCTCACCCCTGTAGCGAGGCCGCTCGAAAAATCGATCTCCACGCGGGCGGCCATGCAGTCGGATCGGATCTCGACGTCGTGTGCCAACGCGTCCGGCAAGTGCGTCACGTATGGGCTGGCCTTGGCGTTGACCTTGCAGCCCTGGAGGCAGTAGCCCCTGTATATACAGTGCGGGCGGTTGCCGAAGGTGCCGTTCACGATGCCGACTGGGCCGACGCGCATCGTGATGCCCTGTTTGATCGCGCCGCGCCAGAGTACCGACGCTGCCTCGGAGATCGGGTGTGGCGAGTGTGGGTAGGTATGGGGATAGCCCCATGGCCAGTTCTGCCCGGCCACTGGCAACTCGGCCTCGACACGTTCGTAGTGCGGGCGAAGGTCCTCATATGTGATCGGCCAGTCGGCACCCACGCCGTCGAGCGTCATGGTCCGCAGATCGGAGGGGTGAAAGCGCTGGCAGTAGCCCGCGTAATGGACCATCGATCCACCGACGCCGCGTCCGGAGTTGTTCTTGCCCATCTCGATCGGGTCGCTGCCACCGATGATGCGCTTCTCGTTCCAGTAGAGCTCGTGTGAGCCGGCCTCGTCAGAGATCCAGTCCTCGTCGGGATGCCAGAACGGACCGGCCTCGATGATCACCACCTTCCAGCCCTTGCGAGCGAGACGCTGGGCGAGGACGGAGCCGCCCGCACCCGCACCGACGACACAAAGGTCAACCTCTTCACTGTCGCGGTAGCGACGCATGGTCTCCTCGCCTGGCAGATCGCGGCGATGCACGTCGACGAGGTAACGGGACTCGTTGTCCTTCGGGCCGATTGCACCCTTCAAGAAGTGACGGATCACGCGTCGCCCTCTGCAACGGTTCGCACGGGGTCTTCGTTGGTAGCGCCTGGCTTTTCGAAGGGCTCCCGGGTGCTCGTCGGCCCGAGTCGCATGAAGCCGCGCGGATAGGCCGGGCCGCCGAAACCGATCTCGTTCCATGCCCACGGATGGGAGTAGAACGCGGCGAGGATCATTCGCATGCACACTGCCCACGCGCGCGAGACGTTCAGCCGATCGAGCGACGCCGAGGTCAGCCAACCCTTCGAAAATGCCTCAACTATCGACTCCTGATTGCTCAACCTGAGTTCGGCGAACCGGCTGTCGTGGCGGTTGGCGGCTACCTCGTCGAGGCCGGCGAGTGTGATCCGCCAGGTCTCGCGATCGTCGGGCATGTCGGCGTACTGATAGCCGTCGAGACGCCCCGCGGCGAGCTTCTCGTCGACAAGCTCGGGGACCGGGATACGTGGCTCGCTGTCTTGCGCGACCGCGACATCACACAACGCACGAAGCGTCGGCTGTTCGTACGCAGAGAAGAAAGCGAAGTGGCCGCCGATCTCCATACGATTGGCGATCACCCTCGCCGTGGCGGGGTCCCACGTCTTCGCTGCATCGAAAACATCGAAGTCGGGGTAGCGACCGATCATCTGCGGCGTAACACCTCGGCGCTGCTGCGGAAGCCACGAGGGCTCGAGAGGCTGGCGACCTTCCCGCAGATTCGGCAGGTGATCGGGTCGGGAGAGATCGCGCATTTAGCGGCGTTCTTCTTCCCGACGCAGGATCGCTGCAAGCACACCCATGCCACCCACCAGGGTCATCAGCCCGGGCGCCGCGATCGGGGGACCCATCGGAACGTTGTAGGAGGCGAGACTCCACCCACCTGGCTTTCGGGCCACACCGCGAGCGTGGAAGAACTCGCCCAGGAGTCCATCCGCGGTGTAGATGATCGCCGTCACCGGAAGTACCGTTTTAGCCCACTTGCTGCTGAACACGCCCATCACGCCGGAGACAATGACCGGCGGCGTCACGATGATCGGGCTCCACATCCACTTGTTGCCGAAGCTTGCACGGTAGTGCTCGAAGAAAATCTCGGCCGTTGTGATCGTCGCGGCCACCGCTGTCAGTCCCGATAGAGAACGTTCGAAGGTGCCGTGTTGGACGTTCTTTACCATCTTGTCGATGACGTAGGTGGCCTCGCCGAGCGAGACGGCGTCCGACGTGGCCCGCTTCTTAGTCGTTCGCATCTCAGCGGCCGGGGAGAAAGGACTGGAACGTCTCCCGCGCGCCTTCGAGAGCACCACGCCAGCCCTCTTTCGGATCCGCGAGC
Source organism: Acidimicrobiales bacterium (assembly GCA_036510575.1). Taxonomy (GTDB): domain Bacteria; phylum Actinomycetota; class Acidimicrobiia; order Acidimicrobiales; family Bog-793; genus DATCDR01. The sequence goes on from DATCDR010000010.1 coordinate 10,856, forward strand.
GTGGACTTCATCAGCGCCTCTGCTTCCTCGCGTGAGATGTGCGGGGGAATGGGCGGTTCATCAGGAGTCGTGATTGCATCCACGATCACCGGTCGGTCAGCGGCGAAGGCTTCGTCCCACGCACCCTCGATCTCGGCGGCGGTGCTGACCTTGATGCCCTTTAGCCCGATCAGGTTCGCAAACGCGGCAAAGTCCATGTACGGAATCGCCTGCGATGCCACCAACCGCGGGTCGCCCTCCATGGCACGCTGTTCCCAGGTGACCTGATTGAGGTCCTCGTTATTCAGCACAAGCACGATGAGGCGAGGATCGGACCAGGTCTTGTAGTACTTGAGCGCAGTGAGCATCTCCGCCATGCCGCCCATCTGCATCGCACCATCGCCAACCATCGCCACCGAGACGCGATCGGGAAAAGCGAACTTTGCAGCGATGGCATAAGGGACGCCGGGCACCATCGTGGCGAGGTTCCCCGACAGCATCGCTTTCATACCCTCACGGATTTTGATTTGGCGTGCGTACCAGTTCGCGGCAGTTCCCGAGTCCGACGACAAGATCGCGTTATCGGGCAGGTGACGCGACAGTGAGGAGAAAAGACCTTGCGGTCGGATGCGGCCGTTCAGATCGGACGGCTGGCCGCGATCTTCCATCAGTTGCCACCACTCCGAGACGTTCTTCTTGATCTCCTCTTGCCACGAGCGATCGTCCTTGTGCTTCAACAAGGGCAGCAGTTCGGCGAGGGTGTCCTTCGAATCTCCCACCAGCGCCAGGTCCATCGCATAGCGGATGGAGAGATTCCGTGCGGATAGATCGATCTGGATCGCCTTCGCCTGACCGAGTGGAGGAAGGAACTCCGAATACGGGAAACTGCTGCCGATCATGAGCAAGGTGTCGGCGCCTTGCATCATGTCCCAGGAGGGCTTGGTGCCGAGAAGGCCGATCGAGCCGGTGCAGTAGGAGACGTCATCGGGTACCGCGGCCTTGCCGAGAAGAGCTTTCGCGACCCCGGCACCGAGTGCGTCTGCCACCGCGAGCACCTCGTCGGTCGCATGCAAGGCACCTTGTCCGACGAGAATTGCCACCCGTTCGCCGGCGTTCAGAATGTCTGCTGCGGATTGCAGCTGGTCGGTGGAGGGGATCTGTCGTGGCGCCCACCAACCCACTCCGGAGTGCAGCGTGTGCGTCTTTAGCGGCTGTTCAGGCACGGCCTCCATGTCTTGGATGTCAGCCGGAACGATCACGCAGGTCACTGTGCGTTCGGCCTTGGCGATGCGGATCGCACGATCGATCATGTGGCGGATCGTGGAGGGATCAGTGACCTGTTGCACATAGGCGGAGGCGACGTCGGAGTAGAGCTGGAGGAGATTGACCTCCTGTTGGAAGTCGCCGCCCATCGCTCGATTGAAGGTCTGTCCGACAATGGCGACCACGGGGCGGTGATCCAGTTTGGCGTCATAGAGACCATTGAGAAGGTGGATCGCGCCTGGACCCGAGGTAGCCAGACAGACACCGACGTCATCGGTGAACTTCGCATGTCCACACGCCATGAACGCGGCCATCTCCTCGTGACGAGTCTGGACGAAACGCAACTGATCCTCATGACGGCCAAGGGCACCGAGAATGCCATTGATGCCGTCGCCGGGGAAGCCGTAAACCGTCGTGACACCCCATTCGATAAGCCGATCGCATAGATAGTCGCCAGCCGTCATGGTCATCGCACTGTCTCCCTACTGGTTAAAAATCGCGGGCTCAGCACGTAGCGCGAAACCGCACTCTTCACTCATTGGGTCACTCATTGGACGTTTTCTCCGCTGCGAAGCCGAACAGATGTTTTGCCACGCGACGTACCGAGCCGGGTGGCAATTCAAATTAAGGGTCCCGTATCAGGCCACACATCTCTCACGGGACTCCAATACCCCAGACCCTCGGAGATGAACCTGAAGATGAAGGGGGTGCTGGGCGCCCGGGAGGGAACTCGATAACTGCTCAAACCGTTATGCAAGTTGCCGGTAGTCTGTCCAAGCCCCTCGCCGACTTGGCGGGCGACTTCTGGCCGTATCCCGTGCGCCTCCCGTGTAGGCGATCTTCTAGGATCGTCCTCAACGAACTAGGCAGCTTAAAGGCCTCACCGAGCGTCTACGAAGCCCTCACCGCCCTCGTCTACGGGCCGGCGCCATCCGGCACGCACCCCTCGACCCCTAAAAGCCAGGTTGCTGGGGACGTCCCTCCGAAGCCCGCCGCGCTATCGAACCGATCCCCGACGCCTATCTCCACTGGCTCGGCCACTGCGGCCACGCGAACCCGAGACCAACCACAATGGGCCAGCCGAGCTGATCCTCGCGGCAACCAGCCCGACGGATCAGGCCTCCTCGCTGAAGCCGGTGCCGAGCGCTCGGTGGGTTCCTTGGGCAACGCTTCGGCGTCTGCCCTAAACACGCTGAACTCCACTGGACGATCGGCGTCAACCGGCTCTCGACGGTCGGCACCCGGGCGCCAACGCCCATGGTTTGAACCGGTTGAGGATCGGGTAGCGCGTCTGGACGCGCCCCCAATCAGGGATTGGGAGTCGCTTCTTTACTATCGATCTTTCTAATACCGCTCGACCCGTAGCGCTCCTCGATTGGTTGTCATGCAACAAACTGATCTTCCAGTTATCACGGCCCGTGGAACGGACGTGGTCGCTTTGCTCTCGACGGAGCACGAAGGCTTGCGCGCGAGTTTTGCGCAAGCGACCTGCCCTACGGAGGGTGCGGTTCGCCGCTACGAGGTTCTTAAGTTCGCTCGCCTGCTCGTCCGCCACATTACGGGCGAGCAATGCGTGGTGTATCCGGTCGTCGCTCGGATCGCAGGCGGTGACGAATTTCGCTCCGAGATGCTCCGCCAAGAACGAGAGCTCGCGACCTACCTCGCGCGATTGCTGCGACGGCTCGCCTGGCATCCAGGCGGCCGTGGACTCCAACGGAGAATCCATTGCTTCTCAGAACTCCTTGAGCACCATCTCACTTACGAGGCGCGCTCGTTGCTCCCGATCCTTCTCGCCTTAGAAAGCGAGCAGAAGCGCCAGCTAATGGGCACGTGGCTTTGCCGAGCCGAAGCGCTGGCATCGCCGCGGCCACATCCGCATGGGCCGCAGCGCCCCGCTGGATTGCTCACGATCGGTCTGGCGATCGGCATCGTCGATCGCCTAAGGAATGCGGGATCGTTGGCGGCGCGGGGTGCAGATGTGAGTCGCTCGCAGGATGGCGTCTAAATGACGATCGTGAGGGTGCCCGAATCGAACATCTTTCTGCCCGGAGCAGAACTCGAACGCGGGCCGACCGGGATCCTCAAGTGGCTCAGCTCGACCGACCACAAGCTGATCGGCCGGAGTTACCTCATCACATCTTTCCTTTTTTTCTGCCTATCCGGCTGCATGGCGATCATCATGCGAACGAATCTCGCCTCACCGGGCAGTCAGATCGTCAGCCAGCACACCTATAACGAGCTGTTCACGATGCATGGCAGCATCATGATGTACCTCTTCGCCGGCCCCTTCGCTTTCGGCGGCCTTGCCAACTACATGGTCCCGATTCAAATTGGCGCGCCGGACATGGCTTTCCCTCGGCTGAATGCGCTTTCCTACTGGCTCTACCTCACTGGGGGGCTGACCATCGTCAGCGGGTTCTTCACGACCGGAGGCGCGGCGGACTTCGGCTGGGTCGCCTACGCGCCGCTCTCCGACGCCGTCAACTCCCCCGGCGCCGGACCGGACATGTGGATCGTCGGACTGATCCTCACCGGCTTCTCCGCGATCTTTACCGCCGTGAACATCCTCACGACGGCCTTCTACCTACGCGCGCCGGGGATGACGATGTTTCGGCTGCCCATCTTCACCTGGGACATGATCGTGACGGCGATCTTGATCCTCATCGCTTTTCCGGTGCTGACGGGCGCCCTCGTCATGTTGTGGTGCGACCGACATATCGGAAGCCATATCTATACCGTCTCTGGTGGCGGGGTACCGGTGCTCTGGCAGAACCTCTTCTGGTTTTTCGGACATCCCGAGGTCTACATCCTCGCGTTGCCGTTCTTTGGAATCGTGACCGACGTCCTCGCCACCTTTTCCAGGAAGCCTGTGTTTGGCTACAAGGAGATGATCTTCGCAACGATCGCAATCGGTGCGCTCTCGACGGCGGTGTGGGCTCACCACATGTTCACCACCGGTACCGTGCTGCTCCCCTTCTTCAGCCTGACGTCGTATCTCATCGCGGTGCCGACGGGGATCAAGTATTTCAACTGGATCGGGACGATGTGGCGGGGCTCAGTGATCTACACCGCTGCAATGCTCTTCTCGGTGGGTTTCCTCGTCGTGTTCCTCTTCGGCGGTGTTACCGGAGTGCTCCTCGCCTCACCACCAATAGACTTTGCGACCCATGACACGTACTTCGTCGTCGCGCATTTCCACCAAGTGCTCGCCGGCTCGGCGGAGTTCGCGGGCTTTTCTGCGATCTACTACTGGTACCCGAAGATGACCGGGCGAATGCTGGGCGAGCGTCTCGGTAGAGCGAGCTTCTGGTTCATGTTCGTCGGGTTCCTCGTCACGTTCCTCCCGCAGTATCTGGTCGGACTGCATGGCATGCCGAGGCGCATCACCGACTACTCGGCGAGCGACGGTTGGACGGGGCTCAACCAAATCTCGACCGTCGGCTCATATCTGCTGTTCGTGGGCGTCGCGCTGACAGTCCTCAACTTCTACGTTTCGTGGCGGCGTCCGGTCATTGCTTCGTCCAATCCGTGGGATGGTCAGACACTCGAATGGGCGACCAGCTCTCCCCCGCCGGAGCACAACTTCCACTCCATCTCGCCAATTCGTTCGGAGCGCCCTGTATGGAATGCCAACCACCCTGATCATCCCTCCGACTAAGCAACGCAATCCATAGAGCAAACTGGTGAATCTCTTCGGGTCGGTCCGTCTCGGCGTAGTTCCAAAAGGTTCTCCTCAACTCCTCAACAAGATGTGCCGTTAACAGCCTCGACGATCATCCGGACAGTATGTGTTCGTCGAGATCGTGACGTGAGCCAACTCGATCCGCCGGTCATCTCCCTCTGTGCCAACCTCTGATGAGACGGTTCGCGTATACGAATCAATGAGCTGAGAGGGCGGAGAAGGAACTTCTCCATGACCACGACAATCGATTACAGCGTTTCCGCGCGCCAAGATTCTGGGGCGATGACCGACGCGACACCACCGAATCCTGAGGTTCCCGAGCGTTCTCGGGGCCGACGGCAGTTCTCCGCAAAGTACAAGACCAGGATCCTGGCCGAATACGACGCCATCGACCGTTCCGCCCGAGGAGCACTGCTGCGCCGGGAGGGGCTCTACTCCTCGCTGATCAGCACCTGGCGCCAGCAGCGCGACCAGGGCGCGAATGAGGCGCTCGGGCGTTCGCCTGGCCACCAGCGGGCCGACCCCCGCGATCGGGAGATCGCCCGCTTGAAGCGGGAGGTCGACCGCTTGGCGGGCGAGCTCGACAAGCAGCGACGGGTCGTCGAGATCCAGGGAAAACTCTCCGCGCTGTTGGAGCAACTCGCCACGGACAGCAAAGCGGACAACGGCGAGCAGAGATGATCGAAAACGCTGTCGATGAGCTCACCCCGATCGTCGGCACGACGGCGGCGCTGGTGGCCATCGGGCTCGACCGTGCGAGCTGGTATCGCCGTCACCGGCAAAGTCCGCTACCTGAGCGACCAGAAACAGTCGCCACGCCCCAGCCCCGGGCACTCTCGGCGGTCGAGAGGAAGCACATCAAGGCCATCCTCGAATCTGACGAGTTCGTCGACGAGGCGCCCGCCACCGTCTACGCCAAGTTGCTCGACCAGGGGACCTACCTCGGATCCATCTCGACCATGTACCGGATCTTGCGCGCCCACGACGAAGTCCGCGAACGCCGGCGCCAGGCCACCCATCCGGCGCACAAGAAACCCGAGCTGATCGCGAGTGGACCGAACGAGATCTGGTCGTGGGATATAACGAAACTGCACGGCCCGGAGAAGTGGACGTACTACTACCTCTATGTGATCCTCGACATCTTCAGCCGCTACGCGGTGGGCTGGATGCTGGCCAGAGCCGAACGGGCCGAGCTCGCGAAGCGGCTGATCGACGACACCATCGACAAGCAGGGCGTGCCGAAGGGCCAACTCACACTGCACTCCGACCGAGGCTCGCCGATGATCGCCAAGCCGGTGGCGCATCTGCTCGCCGATCTCGGCGTCACCAAGTCACACAGCCGGCCACACGTATCAGACGACAACCCTTATTCCGAAAGCCAATTCCGGACCTTCAAATACCGGCCGGAGTTCCCCGATCGGTTCGGCAGCTTCGAGGATGCCCACGCCCATTGCGTCCGATTTTTCGGTTGGTATAACGACGATCATCGTCATTCGGGCATCGGGCTCCACACGCCGGCCGATGTTCACTACGGCCGCGCCGAAGCGATCCGGGACCAACGCGGCCTCATCCTCCTCGAGGCCTATGCCGAACATCCGGAGCGGTTTGTCCACAAAACTCCGACTCCGCCGGCTCTTCCGAGCGCGGCGTGGATCAACCAGCCGAAAGAGGAGGCCGTCGACGCATCAAAGCAATGAACAATTCGTCTCGCCAAGGTTGACAGGCGCCG
>DATCDR010000011.1:0-18124 GCA_036510575.1 Acidimicrobiales bacterium
CGTCCCCGATTCGTCTTCGTCATCTTTTGCACGAAGGACCGCAGCCCTCCGGTCTCGTCAAGGACGAAGGTGTTGATCACGATCCGCTCACGCGTACAGCGGACCACCTCGTGCAGCGTCGCTTCGATTGTCTCTGGAACCGGTGGGTAGTTGAAAAAGACCTCGCCGTTCTCCATCACGTGCGCAGTCGGCTCCCCGTCGGTGATCACGATGATCTGCTTCGAACCGGTCTTCGACGCGAGCAGCTTCCTCGAGAGCGCGAGGGCGTGCTGCAGATTCGTGCCGTACGCGTAGTCCCACGAGACCTCAGGCAGCTGGTCCGGCTTGATCACATGTGCCGTCGCCGAGAATCCGACGATGCCGAGGTAGTCACGCGGGTAGCGCGAGGCGATGAGTGCCTGCAACGCGATCGCGACCTTCTTCGCGGCGAGAAAGTTATCGCGCATCGGCATCGACAAGGAGAGGTCGATCGCGAGCACCGTAGAAGCACTAGAGAGGTGCTCGGAGCGCTCGATCTCGAAGTCGTCGACCTCGAGGTGCACCGGGAACTCAACCGCGCCATGATGAGCCGTGGTGCTACCAGCCGCTGCCGACCGGCTGATTGCGTTTCGGAGCGTCCGTTCGAGGTCGAGATGGAACGGGTCACCGAACTCGTACGGCTTGGTCTCCATCTCGCGATCGATTCCGAGGCCAGGCGTCGGCATCGGGTGGTTGCCGAAGCGATCCTTGCGAAGCTTCCCGAAGAGCTCAGAGAGCGCGTTCCCGCCGAGGCGACGAAGGCCAGACGGCGTGAGGGCAAGCTTCCCGCCCTTTCTGGCCACAAGTCCCGCCTCTTCTAGCTGGCGCGTGAGGTCGGCGAGAGCGGCGAGCGAGCGGGCGGCATCGGGACCGAGCAGCTCCGCGATCTGCTCCTGGTCCAACTCAGCGAGAGATCCTGGCTCTGACATCGTCGAAAGCAGCTGCTCGAGCTCGGCGAGATCGACGAGCTCCCCCACCGCCTCAGAAGAACCGAGCACCGAGAGCGGATCCTGCCCGGGGGCACCGAGCTGCTCGTCCCAGCCCATGTCGGGCAGCTGATCCCGGAGGTTCTCACCGAGCCGGTCGAGCTGCCAGGCGAGGTCCATGTCCGCCATCAGCTGCTCGGAGAGACCTTGGAGCTGCGCACGCTGCTCGGGAGTCATCGAGGCCATCATCTGGGACGCCGCGGCCATCCGGCGGGCGATCTGCTCGAGCAGTTCGTCGAGGTTCTGCGCCCCGCCAGGAAAGAGGTCGCCGTAGTTCTCCATGAACTGGTCGAACGTCGGATCGAGCGGCTCGCCGTTCGCGCGCTGCTCGAGCATCTGGTTCAGCGCGTCGAGGCCCGCGCGAAGGTGCTCGCGCTCTTCTGGCGTCGCCGATGCCATCTGCGCTGCCGCTTGGTCGAGTTGCAGCTGAGTGAGCTCGCTTCGCAGCTCGTCGAGAAGGTCGTTAAAGGCCTGCTTCGCCTCAGGTGAGGTGAAGTCGTAGTTCATCAGCCCCTGCAACTGGCCAGTTAGCGAGGATGGGAGCATCTCGAGCTCCGCGTGGTGCTCTGCTGCCTGCTGGCGCTTCTCCTCGGCCGAGGCAGGGTCAGTGTCACTCCCTGCGTTTCGAAGCGAGTCGTCAAGTGCTTGTCGCTCGGTCTCGAGAACGTCGCGAAGCGCCTCGGCGACCTTCTCGGCGAGCTCGTTTTGCTGCTCTGCAAGCTCTTCTCGGCGCTGCCGGATTCGCTCCATCATCGCCTTTAGGCCTTCGACGTGCGAGCCGTCGCGGGTGTCGAATCCATCTTGGAGGAGCCGACGCAGGGCGGCTGCAAGATCACCGTGATAGAGGAGGTCGTCGGTGAGGCTCGCCATGACGTCATCGGCGTCGATAAGCGGGTCCGCTTGGGTCCCGTCGAATCGCGCGTAGCGCCACGACGCCCGCTGGAAGTGAATCGCCACTCCCCTACCTCGCCCGGTAGGTCACGGTGCGGTCGACGACGTTCTTGTTCAGGCGGCGCGAGAGATGTAGACCCTCGAGCACAAGCTCGATCGCTGCGGCCTGTTCTTCGATCGAGGCGTCTGCACCGAGCAGCGAAGTGACAGCATCGCCGAGCTCGGGGAGCTCGGCCGCAAATCCGACGTAGACCGAAGCCGAGACCGATGTGCCGAGCTCGACGGTCATCCCCTGGTCAAAGCCGGCGACGACCTCATCAAGCGCTTCGATCGCACAGTGCTCACGATAGGTCTGCAACACCGCCGCACGCAGCAACTGGTGGACGACTTCGAGGTCCTCGTCGTCTTCCATGACCTCGATCTCGACCTTGCCGAGCGTCGAGGAGACAAGCGCATCGAGGTCCGACGGTCGCGGAACCGCGTGATCGTCGCCTAGTCGGAGTGCCCGACGAAGCGACGCTGCGACGAGCGTCTCATAGTTGGCGATGCTGGCGCGAAGCGAGACGCCCGAACGCTGGTTGATTCTCGGGCTCTGCCTGGCGATCTGGGAGATCCTGGCCACGATCTCGGCCATGAACGGCGGCATCGTGACCGTCACTCCTGGAACTTCGATCACCGCGGACTCCTGGTCGGTGATCGCCACCTCGGTCGCGACATCTTGTGGGTAGTGGGTCCGGATCTGGGCCCCGAAGCGGTCCTTTAGCGGCGTGATGATGCGGCCTCTGCTGGTGTAGTCGTCCGGATTCGCGGAAGCGACAAGGAGGATGTCGAGGGGTAGGCGGATGCGGTGCCCCCTAATCTGGACGTCGCGCTCTTCGAGCACGTTCAAGAGCCCTACCTGGATGCGCTCGGGAAGATCGGGGAGCTCGTTGATCGCGAAGATCCCGCGGTTCGTGCGGGGGACGAGTCCGTAGTGGATGGTGAGCTCGTCTGAGAGATAGCGGCCCTCGGCGACCTTGATCGGGTCGACCTCGCCAATCAGGTCGGCGATCGACGTGTCTGGCGTCGCCAGCTTCTCGCCGTAGCGCTCGGAGCGGTGAACCCAAGAGATCGGGGCCTCCGGACCGAGGTCGGCCACGAGCTCGCGGGCATAGGCCGAGACGGGATGGAACGGGTCGTCGTTGATCTCGCTCCCGCGCACGATCGGCATCCACTCATCGAGCAGCCCGATCAGGCTTCGGATGATCCTCGACTTGGCCTGGCCGCGCTCGCCGAGAAAGATCACGTCGTGGCCAGCGATCAGCGCGTGCTCTAGCTGGGGGATGATCGTGTCATCGAAGCCCAGCACTCCCGCGACGATCGGCTCACCAGCTGCGATCTTCCGGAGAGCGTTGGTCCGGAGCTCCTCCCGGACCGGCACCGATCGCCACCCGCTGTGATGGAGGTCTTGGATGATCGCCGCTGAGGGCCGAGTGCTCGAATCCGTGGAAGTGGTCACGACCAGAAAGCCTAACGGGGATACCTCGCCAAGTTCGCCCCGCGGAGGCTCGGGAGAGTAGCTTTCACCCGTTACATCGCTGCGCATCTCGGCGATTCGTCGCCAGTGAGGTCGTCGCAGCCAGCGAAAGGAGTGCGCTCTTGAGCGTCGTGGAGAGCGAGGAACACAGCGCCCGACCCACCCCTGTCACGATCGGCGGGACCAGAGGGGGACCAGCCCTCGGCACGGACCTGCGGAAAGATCGCTGGTGGATACAGCCCGCCCTCATCGTGTTTGGCCTCACCGGCTTCGCCGTCTACTCGACGTGGGCAGCGTTTCGAAACGGTCACTACTGGGCAGGCACACTCCCCGGTTCGGACTTCCGGAACTATCTGTCGCCGTTCTACTCACCTTGCCTGACGGACGGATGCGCGACCGGACCATTCATCCACGCCATCGGCTTTCGCTTCGCGGCGACGCCTGCACTGTTGATACTCGTGTTCCCGCTTGGCTTTCGCGTGACTTGCTACTACTACCGGAAGTCCTACTACCGATCGTTCTGGCTCTCTCCCCCCGCATGCGCCGTCGCCGACTTCGGCTCCGAGGTAGGCGGCAAGCGCCCTCGCTACAAGGGTGAGAGCAGATTCCCGCTGATCGTGCAGAACGTGCATCGCTACTTCTGGTACTTCGCAGTGCTCTTTGCGGCACTGCTCACCTGGGACGCGATTCAGGCGTTTCGCTTCCATAACGGCTTCGGCATGGGGCTCGGCACCTTGATCTTCATCGTCAACGCCGCGCTCATCTGGATGTACACACTCGGCTGCCACTCCTGTCGGCACCTTTGCGGCGGAAGCACGAACACACTGTCGAAGGCCAAGGCACGCCACTGGTTCTGGGCCAACGTGGCCTCCAAGCTGAACGCGCATCACCAGTTCTTCGCCTGGACCTCGTTGATCTGGATTGCGATGACGGACCTTTACGTCTTTTTGATCGCGAGCAACGCATTTCACGACCCGAGGTTCTTTTAATGCCCGAGTACGAGACCCACGTCGTCGACGTACTGATCATCGGCGCAGGCGGCGCTGGCCTTCGTGCGGCCGCAGAGGCGACGGCACTTGGCGCGAGCACCGCCGTCGTCTGCAAGTCACTGCTCGGGAAGGCCCACACCGTCATGGCCGAAGGCGGAGTCGCAGCAGCGCTCGGCTACGTCTGGCCAGAGGACAACTGGAAGGTCCACTTCAGGGACACGATGCGCGGCGGCAAGATGTTGAACAACTGGCGAATGGCACAGCTGCACGCGCTCGAGTCCCCCGATCGCGTCCTCGAGCTCGAGGAGTGGGGCGCGATCTTCGACCGCACACCTGACGGCCTGATCCTGCAACGTGACTTCGGTGGACACCGCTACGCCCGCCTCGCGCACGTCGGTGACCGGACAGGTCTCGAGCTACTCCGCACGGTGCAGCAACGCGCCGTCGATCGCGGCATCGAAGTTTTCATGGAATGCAAGATCATCCGACTGCTGCATGCCCCAGACGGCTCCGTGAACGGCGCGGTCGGCGTGTGGCGAGAGACCGGCAAATTCGTCGTCTTCGGGGCAAAGTCGGTCATCCTCGCATCCGGGGGCGTCGGCAAGATCTACAAGTTCACCTCTAACTCCTGGGAGTGCACCGGCGACGGTCAGGCACTAGCCCTCGGGGCGGGTGCCGAGCTGATCGACATGGAGTTCATCCAGTTCCACCCGACAGGGATGATCTGGCCGACGTCGGCGCGCGGCCTGCTCGTGACCGAGGGCGTGCGCGGTGACGGTGGCATCTTGAAGAACCGCGACGGCGAACGCTTCATGTACAACTACATCCCGGACTTCTATCGCGCCGAGACCTCCGACACGATCGAAGAGGGCGACCAGTGGTACGACAACAAGCGGGACTTCCGCCGGCCGCCTGAGCTGCTGCCACGTGACGAGGTGGCGCGCGCCATCAACTCCGAGGTGAAGGCGGGCCGCGGGTCTCCGCACGGCGGCGTCTACCTCGACATCGCATCGCGACGATCCCCCGACTACATCCGGCGGCGTCTGCCTTCGATGTACCACCAGTTCAAAGAGCTCGCCGACGTCGACATCACGACGGACCCGATGGAGATCGGGCCGACGTGCCACTACATCATGGGCGGCGTCCGGGTCGAGGCCGACACCGCTGCAACGACGCTCGAAGGCCTCTACGCGGCAGGTGAGGTTGCAGCCGGCATGCACGGCGCCAACCGTCTCGGCGGCAACTCGCTCTCCGACCTGCTCGTCTTCGGCCGCCGTGCCGGGCTCGCCGCGGCTGAGCGGGCACTCGGGCTCTCCGGCGAGGTAACCCTCGATCAAAACGAGGTCGAAGATGCCTGCATCCACGCCCTCTCTTTCTTCGACCACGACAGTGGCGAGAACCCCTACACCGTGCACGCTGCGCTGCAAGACACGATGCAGGACCTTGTGGGCATCATCCGCACCGAGAGCGAACTCCTCACTGCAGCAGAGAACCTGAAGGACTTCGACGAGCGGATCACCCGCGTGAGCGTCGAAGGCCACCGGCAGTTCAATCCCGGATGGCACACCGCGCTCGATCTCGAATCGATGCTCGCGCTCAGCCACGCAACAACGTTGTCGGCAATCGTGCGAAAAGAGAGCCGCGGTGGCCACACTCGCGACGACTTCCCGGAGCCGGACGCATACTGGGGGACCGTCAACAACGCCAGTTATATAGAAGGCGGCGTCGTGAAGACCAAGCTGACGCCGCTTCCAGAGATGCCAGACGATCTGAAGGAACTCTTCGAGGAAGGGCACTGATGACCGACACCCAGACGAACGCGTCGACGTCCGGCTCATCTTCGCCCGAAGCTGACTCCGGCACGATCACCCTCCGTATCTGGCGCGGCGAACGCGACGGGGCGTTTAAGGACTACACACTCCCCGCGCAAGAGGGCGAGGTCGTGCTCGACGTCGTCCATCGCGTCCAAGCTGAGATCGCGCCGGACCTTGCAGTTCGGTGGAACTGCAAGGCAGGCAAGTGCGGGTCGTGCTCCGCGGAGGTCAACGGCAAACCACGACTGATGTGCATGACGCGCATGAGCACGCTCCCGACCGGGGAGCCGATCACGATCTCGCCGATGCGCGGCTTTCCGATCATGCGCGATCTCGTCACCGATGTCTCGTTCAACTATGCAGTCGCCAGGCGAGTCCCCGGCTTCCATCCGCGGCCGCGCGAGGCCGACGGCACACACCGCATGGCGCAGGTGGACGTCGACCGGAGCCAAGAGTTCCGGAAATGCATCGAGTGCTACCTCTGCCAGAACGTCTGCCACGTGATCCGGGACCACGAGGAGAACAAGGCGAACTTCGCCGGCCCGCGCTTCGTCATGCGCCTCGCCGAACTCGAGATGCACCCTCTCGACACCTTGGACCGCAGGCGCTTCTCCTTCGAGGAGTTCGGCCTCGGCTACTGCAACATCACCAAGTGCTGCACCGAGGTCTGCCCGGAGGGCATCCACATCACCGACAATGCGATCATCCCCTTAAAGGAGCGCGCCGTCGACGCCGCCTACGACCCGATCGCCTGGATCGGCAGGAAGGTCTTCCGCCGTCCCGAGCCGGCATCGGCAGCCTCGGTCGCGGCGCACGCACCAGAGCGCCGCTCAGGCGAAGTCATCGTCGAGAACTAACAGGCGCACGCCGGACAAGATGGCTGAGCTCTTCGACGTCGCTTGGATAACTGACCTACGTGCCCGACTGGCCGCGATCGCGCCCCTCGGCCGCGGCACGGCACGTTTGTCACTTGGGCAGATCGTGCACGACGCTCCGAGCGGTCGTGTCGCCTGGACAGTCCACGTAGGCGGCGGTGATGCAACACGTGTCGAAGAAGGAGTCGCGAACGCCCAGGTCACACTTATCGAGGACTACGAGACCGCGGTCGCACTGGCGAACGGCACGCCAACCACCGAGTTGCTCTACAACGGCAAGGTCAAGATCAGCGGCGACGTGGATGCACTCCTTAACGGCGCTGAGCTGCTCTCGCAACTAAACGCCGCACTCGCCTCCCCGTAGGCGAGGTCTCCCTCGCATCGTTGCTCTCCGTTCGGGGATTCCTCCGAGCTCTACTCCCACGCCGCTTGCTCATTCATCGGACGCCTCGCCCCTCGGCGTCTCGTCGAGCACCGAGGCAAGGTGAGGATTGACCTTCATCACGTCGGCCTTCCACTCCTCTAGGGCTTTTACCCGGTCCTCTAGCGCAAGGAGTCTGGAATCAGCAGATCGCGGACCATCATCGGGCATATGAATACTCCTCGCATCGGCCGTCTGTTGCTGTCGGGTCGAGCATAACGACACCGGTCTACGCGACAAGTAGAGCGCCGCCGGGCCTTCTGCATGCCTCTAAACCTGAATTACGCGACTGGCATAGTCGGGCCGCCTCGCCGGAGCAGCGATGATAAGCAAAGGCAGGGTCTAGGACTCGTGCTCGCCCCGAAGAATCGACGCGCCTTCGACCATCGCCACGAGCTTTTCGTACGCGACCGATCTGGGTAGATACTTCATACCGCAGTCGGGAGCGACCACGAGCCGATCGGCAGGAACGAACGGCAACGCCCTCCGAATTCGGTCAGCGACCACCGACGGCGTCTCGACTTCTTCGGTCGAGAGATCGAGCACACCGAGCACGATCGACTTTCGATCGAGCTCGGTGAGGACCGAACAGTCGAGGCTCGACTGCGCGGTCTCGATCGAGAGACCGCCGACGAGTGCGTTCGCGAGCTCGGGTAAGAACGAGTAGCCGCTCGGGCGTTCGTGGATGATTGCCGCGTAGCCGAAGCAGAGGTGCACGACCGTGGCTCCGTCTACGCCCTCGAGGGCAGCGTTCAACGCCTCGACGCCGAAGTCGCGAGCCTTCTCCGGTCGGGCCTGCAGGTACGGCTCGTCGATCTGGACGACGTCGGCGCCCGCTGCGAAGAGATCCTTGATCTCCTCGTTCACTGCTCTGGCATACGCCATCGCGGCAGCGCGCTCGTCTGGATAGAAGTCGTTCTGAGCCTGCTGGGTCATCGTGAACGGGCCGGGGATGGTCATCTTCACCGGCTTGTCCGTCTGTGATCGGAGAAACGCGAGATCGCCGAGGAGCACGGGCGTGACCCGCCGGATCTCACCAGCGATCCGCGGCACCGGGTTCGGGTGACCGCTCCGGTCTAGTGCCGTCCCCGGTGTGTCAATGTCGATGCCCTCGAGCGCTGTGGCGAAGTGGTTCGAGTAACTCTCGCGGCGCTCTTCGCCGTCGGTGATGATGTCAAGGCCCGCCCGGACCTGGTCGGCGATGGCAATCGCCGTCGCGTCGTCTTGTGCTTCGGCGAGGAACGGTGCCTCGACGCGCCACAGCTCTCTTGCCCGCACGCGGGGTGGAAATCGGCTGGCGAGCTTGCTCCGGTCGATCAGCCACTCGGGCTGCGCGTAACTACCGACCAATGACGTCGGAAACAACATCACGTCCCCCTAGACGATGCCGGAGGATCCGGCATCAGATGCGCGAACCTCAGCCGAGTAGCTCGGCGACGTCCGCCTTCTCAGCGAGCAGCTCATCGGTCGTGATCTTGATCCTGCCTTCGGCGAAGTCGTCATGCGCCAGCCCCTCGACGATCTCGACCGTGCTCCCGTTCGAGCGGACCGGGAATCCGAACTGCAAGCCCTCTGGGATGCCGTACTCACCGTGGGACGTCACCGCGAGCGACGTCCAATCACCCGCAGGCGTCGGGAAGATCACGCTTCTAAACGAGTCGATCGCCGCGTTCGCCGCGGATGCCGCAGACGACAAACCACGGGCATCGATGATCGCCGCTCCGCGCTTTTGCACCGTCTCGATGAAGGTTCCTTGTAGCCACGCCTCGTCGTCGATGACCTCGGCGGCTGGACGGCCCGAGATTTGCGCGTGCGAAAAATCAGGGAACTGCGTCGAGGAGTGGTTGCCCCAGATGGCGAGGTTCGACACATCGGTCACCGGCACCCCTGCCTTCTTCGCGAGCTGGGTCTTCGCGCGGTTCTCATCGAGACGCGTCATCGCGAACCAGCGGTCGTCCGGCACATCTTTCGCGTTCGTCCGAGCGATCAGGCAGTTCGTGTTGCACGGGTTTCCGACGACGAGGACGCGAACGCCAGCGTCAGCGTTCGCGGCGATCGCCTGACCTTGTGGCTTGAAGATGCCACCGTTCATGCCGAGCAGGTCTTTTCGCTCCATGCCCGCCTTACGGGGGATGGACCCGACGAGGAGGGCGAGGTCGGTTCCGGAAAAGGCGACCGAGAGATCAGCTGTCGGCTCGATGTCAGCGAGCAAGGGGAACGCGCAGTCGTCGAGCTCCATGATCACGCCGACGAGCGCCTTCATCGCCGGCTCGATCTCGAGCAGGCGGAGCACTACCGGCTGGTCTGGCCCGAGCAGTGCGCCGGATGCGATCCGGAACAGCAACGAGTAGCCGATCTGGCCGGCAGCGCCGGTGACAGTGACCTGGACTGGGGTTTTGGGATCAAAGTTCGTCATCGCCACGAGGCTACCGCCGAAGAAGCTCGCTCGTCAGATCGATGCGGGCCAGCTACCGGCGGTGGCGACACGGAGCAGTTCGAGGTGCGCTACCTGAAACTCAGGCCCACTCCCCCGCGTTGATTACGACCTTCAAACGACCAGTAGCTGGACGAACAGCGAGGTTGAAGGCACCTTGCACGTCGTCGAGTTTGAACTGGTCCGTGATGTACCCGGACGTGAGCTCGGGATGCTCCTTTAAGTAGTCGTCGGCAACGGCGAGCGCCCGCCTCCGGTTCCGGGTGGTCCCCGAGGTGAGCGTCGCGTCCTTTCGGAGGAACTGTTCCATCGGGAACGGGTAGATCGCGTCGTCCGGGATGCCGAAGTAGAAGATGTGGCCTTGCATGGCTAGCGCGTTCACCGCGTCTCGCATCGTCGAGACCTGATGACCGACCGTCTCGAAGATCACGTTCGGGCGCTCGGACTCATCGGTGAGCGAAGCAGACCAACGCGCCGACGTGTCATGGACGAAGTTGTCGATACCGAACACCTCCGTCACGTCACTGCGGTCGACGCGATCGACCGCAGTGATCATGCGAGCGCCAGCGTTTTTAAGGACGTGACTGAACAAGACACCGATCGGACCCTGGCCGATGACCGCCGCGTGCGCGCCTGCGACACCAGGCACCCGCCGCGACGCAGCGATCACGCACGCCAGGGGCTGCAGCATCACCGCGACGTCAGGCGACAACCGCTGGTCATATTCGAACAGGCCCTCGCCGTCGGTCACGACGTACTCCGAGAGCCCATTCGACAACGAGGCCCAGCCGACCACGACTGCGCCGGGCCGGACATCTGGATCCTCGGACGCGACCACCTCCGCCACGATCTCGTGCAGCGGTGATCCCACCGGGTGCGGCACCGGGCCGCTCTCTATGGTCTGTGAGGCGATGGTCGAGCCCTTGAAGTGCGGCAGGTCGCTTCCGCAGATGCCACCGGTTATCAAGCGGACGAGAACCTGACCTGGTGCGAGCGATCTAGCGTCTGGTGCAGGTGCATCCACCTCGGCGAAATTCTCAGGTCCCACGAGCTGCCGGGCCCACATCGATCTCGTGCTCATTTCCACATCCCCCTCGCGCCAAATACCACGACTTCCCCTGGCACCATCATGGCGCGTCGCAGCAGCCAGGCGCGACGAAGTGGTCGGGCGGGGGCTCCCGTTCTCCTCAAGATCCCGCTCAGCGTCGGCCTGGGGGCCGGAGCGACCACCGGATGGTCGTTAGGGACGACGCTTTCGAAGCTCCAACAGATCTGCCAGAAAAGCGTCACGTCGAGCGACGAGCTCGCCAACCGAGCGGCCGGCCGCCTCTTCGGTGACCCCGCGAACAACTGCGGCTGCCGACTCCTCGGTGATGAGGTCCTCGCTCAGGTCTGCGAACCAGATGTTGTTCGCCTCGCTCAGGTGATCCATGAAGTGCTCGATGCCCCCTTCTCCACCTGCGAGGTGGAAGGTGAGCAGCGGTCCCATCAGCGCCCATCTGAGTCCCGGGCCGTAGGCGACGGCGGCGTCAACGTCGGCGGCGCTCGCCACACCGCTAGCGACGAGATGGATCGCCTCACGAAAGACCGCCGCCTGCAGGCGGTTCGCGACGTGCGCGATCACCTCGGTGCGGATATGGATCGGAAACTTACCGATCGAGCGATAGAACTCCATCGCCCGATCGACCGTCGCAGCACTTGTCTGCTCTCCCCCGACGACTTCGACGAGCGGCATCAGATGTGGAGGATTGAACGGATGACCGGTGACACAGCGCTCCGGGCTCACACATCGGCTCTGGATACGCGTCATCAACAGGCCAGAGGTACTGGACGCGAGGATCACCTCTGGTGCAGTGAGGCCGTCGAGCTTGGCGAACAGCTCGATCTTTAGATCTTCCCGCTCGGGAGAGGACTCCTGGACGAACTCCGCGCCGTCTAGTGCTACTGCCAGATCATCGGAGAATGACAGACGGCTCGGATCGGCGCCCTCCGCGAGGCCGAGTTGCTCGAGAACCGGCCACGCCTGCTCGACCATCCGGTGCAGCAGGGCCTCAGCCCCTGGGCCTGGATCAGTCGCGGAGACTTCGATACCGCGCGACAAGAAGTAGGCGGCCCAACTCGCGCCGACCGTGCCGCATCCAACCACCGCGATCCTCGACGGAATCGATTCGCTCACAGATCTCTCCCCTCCTCGATGTACCCCGAGAGACGATACGACCAGTCACCAGGACCGATCGACGAGCAGCATTTACAGCGCGGCGACCTTGGCCTGTAGGCGTTGGTCGAGTGCGGCAAGAAACGCCTCGGTCGTCATAAAGGGCGCGTCGGCTCCGATCAGCAGCGCGAGATCCCTTGTCATCTCACCCGCCTCGACAGCATCGATGCAGACCGCTTCGAGTGCCGCAGCGAACGCGACGACATCGGGGGTGGCATCGAACTTGCCGCGGTAGGCGAGCCCGCGGCTCCAGGCGAAGATCGAAGCGATCGGGTTCGTGGATGTCGGGTTGCCCTTTTGATGCTCGCGAAAGTGTCGCGTTACCGTGCCGTGTGCGGCCTCGGCCTCGACGGTCTTGCCGTCTGGCGTCATCAACACCGACGTCATCAGACCGAGCGAGCCATACCCTTGCGCGACGGTGTCGGACTGGACGTCGCCGTCGTAGGCCTTACAGGCCCACACGTAGCCGCCCTCCCACTTGAGCGAGGCGGCGACCATGTCGTCGATCAGGCGATGCTGATAGGTGAGGCCCGCCTCGGCGAAGGCGTCGCTGAACTCGGCTTCGAAGATCTCGTCGAAGATCTCCTTGAAGCGTCCGTCGTAGGCCTTCAAGATCGTGTTCTTCGTCGTGAAGTAGAGCGGATACCCACGGTCGAGCGCGTAGCGCATCGAGGCGCGTGCGAAATCACGGATCGACTCGTCGTAGTTGAACATGCCGAGCGCCACCCCACCAGCGGCAGGAAATGTCGCGATCTCATAGACCGTCGGCTCCGAGCCGTCATCTGGGACGTAGCTCATCGTGACCTTGCCTGGTCCAGGCACCGTGAAATCGGTCGCGCTGTACTGATCTCCGAAGGCATGCCGCCCGATGACGATCGGCTTGGTCCAGGTCGGCACGAGGCGGGGAATATTCGAGATCAGGATCGGCTCGCGGAAGATCACGCCGCCGAGAAAGCTGCGGATCGTGCCGTTCGGGCTCCGCCACATCTTCTTCAGCCCGAACTCAGCGACACGGGCCTGATCGGGGGTGATCGTCGCGCATTTGATCGCCACGCCGTAGCGCTTCGTGGCCTCGGCGGAGTCGTGGGAAACCTGGTCATTGGTCTCGTCTCGAAACTCGAGCCCGAGATCGAAGTACTTGAGGTCGATGTCGAGGTAGGGAACGATGAGCCGCTCTTTGATAATCCGCCAGACCACCCGGGCCATCTCATCGCCGTCCATCTCGACGACCGGCGTCACGACCTTGATCTTGGCCATCTGCGACCCCTTCGGAATCGTTGGCGCTTAGTCACCCGCGACACCTCGCCATCGCGCGAGCCTGCAACAGGCTCGCGCCGAGTTGCCGCGTCGGCGAACTACCAGCTCGCGCCCTATTTGGCGGCCCGGCGCTTAGCGGCGAGCATCGCGTTTCGGATCAACATCGCCCGCGTCATCGGGCCCACCCCACCTATCCTCGGCGTCAAGAAGCCGGCTACCTCGCCCACTCCCTCTTGATCGACATCGGAGAGGATCTTTCGCCCGTCCCACGAGACGCCGGCGCCGACGACTGCTGCACCTGGCTTGACCATGTCGGCGGTGAGCAGGTGCGCGGACCCCGCCGCGGCGACGATGACGTCGGCCTGCAAGGTGTAGTGGGCGAGGTTCTTGACGCCGGTATGCACCACGGTCACGGCGGCGTTGCAGTGCGGGCGTTTCAGCGCGAGCAGCAGCGCGAGCGGACGACCGATCGTCAGGCCGCGGCCGATGATCACGACATTTCTTCCCTCGACTTCGACCTCGTACTCGATGAGGAGCTCGACGATGCCGGCGGGCGTACACGGGAGCGGGCCGGGCGCACCCATGACGAGTCGGCCGAGGTTGACCGGATGGAGACCGTCCACGTCCTTGTTCGGATCGACAGCTAGCAGCGTCTGCTCCTCGTTTAGGTGCTTCGGGAGCGGCAGCTGGATGAGGTACGCGTCGACCTCGGGGTTCTCGTTGAACGAGCGCACCGTGGCGAACAGGTCCTCCTGGGAGACGTCGGCAGGCAGGTGCTCGTGCACCGAGTTCATGCCCACCTCGGTGCAGTCCTCGTGCTTCATCGCGACGTAGCGGGCCGATGGCGCGTCGTCGCCGACAAGGATTGTTCCAAGGCCTGGAATAACGCCGATCTTCGCGAGCTCGGCGACCTCGAGTGCAACCTCGGAACGGACCTTTTGGGCGAGTGCTTCGCCATCAAGGACGATCGCAGCCATGAACTCTCCTCTCAGCGGTGTCGATGTCGACGGGGGTGGGTCCTCGCTTCGGACCCCGGGGCAGCGTAGTCCGTAGCCGAAAGGGGCTTGAGGGGGCGCGTTGCGAGCCCTAGTGGCGGAAGTGTCGCTCTCCGGTCATCAACATCACGATGCCGCGCTCGTTCGCCGCCTCGATCACCTTGTCGTCGTTTAGCGATCCACCTGGCTGGACCACGACCGAGACCCCCGAATCCGCACAGGCGTCAAGCCCGTCACGGAACGGGAAGAACGCATCGCTCGCCGCGGCACCGAGCGTCGCTCTGCCGTCTGCCTTTCGAAGCGCGAGTCCGGCCGCATCGACGCGGTTCTGCTGGCCACAGCCGACGCCGACGATCTGGCCGGACTTCGCGAGCACGATCGCGTTCGACGTCGTTCGCGCACAGACCCGCCAGGCGAGTTCAGCGTCGGCCAACTCCTCGGCGGTCGGCTGGCGCTCGGTTGCAACCGTCCAGGTCGAGGGTGGGGACTTGAAGGTATCTCGCTCCTGGACGAGGAAGCCGCCAGAGATCTGGCGGAACGTGATCTTGTCCGGAATCGGCACGGGGGCGACCAGCGCTCGCATGTTCTTCCGCTTGGCACCAAAGAGCGCTATCGCGTCGTCGTCGATGGAGGGAGCGATCAACACGTCCGCAAGTGGATGCCCGACGACGGCCTGGGCGAGCGCGAGATCGACGTTGCCCGAGAACGCCACGATCCCGCCGAAGGCCGACATCGGGTCGGCATCGAAGGCACGCTCGTAAGAGGCCGAGAGGGTCGCGTCGATGGCGGCACCACACGGGTTCGCATGCTTGACGATGACCGTCGCGGCATCCGCGCCGCCGAGTGCGAGCAGCTCATGTACGAGCAGCCACGCGGCCTCGGCATCGAAGAGATTGAGATAGGAGAGCTCCCGCCCGCCGTGTTGCACCATGTGGTCCCAAAAACCGCTGGTGTCGCCGACGCGGCGGTAGCGGGCGCCTACCTGGTGCGGGTTCTCCCCGTAGCGGAGCTCGGCTGCGCGCTCGAGGTTGATGGCGATCGTCGCGGGCAGTCCGTCGCTGCTGTCTTCTGTGGCGTCGACGTGGTCGAACCACTCGACAATCGCCGCGTCGTAGGCGGCGGTGTGCGCGAAGGCGGCACGGGCAAGACGCCGACGCGTCTCTGAGGAGATCGCACCAGACTGCTGAAGCTCGCCGAGCACCACTGCGTAGTCCGCGGGATCAGTGACCACCGCCACGCTGTCGTGGTTCTTCGCGGCTGCACGCACCATCGTCGGCCCGCCTACGTCGATCAGTTCGATCGAGGGATCCGATGAGAACGGGTAGAGGTTGCAGACGACGAGATCGATGGTCTCGATGCCGTGTCGGGCGATGTCAGCGAGGTGCTCGGGCTTGGAGCGATCGGCGAGGATCCCACCGTGGATCGCCGGATGCAGCGTCTTCACGCGGCCGTCGAGCATCTCAGGTGAGCCGGTGACCTCCGCGACCTCGCGATGCTCGATGCCCGCATCCGCGAGCGCCCGCGAGGTACCCCCAGAGGAGATGATCTCGATGTCGAGGGCGACGAGGCCCTTGGCCAGTTCGATGACGCCGGTCTTGTCGTAGACCGAGAGCAGTGCCCTCACGCTAGGGAGCCTCCCTGTTCAAGGACGGCCAATGCCGCCCGTATCGTCTCTGGATAGAGCTTCCGCTCCACAATCTTGATGCGCTCATGCAGCGACTCGGCCGTGTCATCGGGCAATACGGGGACCGCCTCCTGGGCCAGTATCACGCCTTCGTCGACTTCGAGCTCCGCGACGTGCACCGTACAGCCCGTCACCTTCACACCGGCGGCAAGTGCCTCATCGACGGCGTGCCAGCCTTTGAAGGCAGGAAGGAGCGCCGGATGCGTATTCAAGATCCTCGCCGGATAGGCGGCGTGTATCGGGGTGGCGAGAATCGTCCCGAAGCCAGCCATCACGACGAGATCGACGCGAAAAGGTGCCAGCGCCGAGACGACCTCGTGGGTGAAGCCCTCCCGATCGAAGGCCGACGAGAAATCCTTCCGCACGACGACGGCGACTGGCAGGCCCGCCTTGGCCGCGATCTCTTCGGCGCGACAGTGACGATCGACGAGCACGACCGCTATCGGCAGGTCCGCCTCTAGCAGCGCCTCGAGAAGGCTGCCGGTCCCAGAGGCGAGGACCGCGATCTGCATGCCCGCACGCTACCAGCGCGAACAACCCGCTCCCGGGCCGCAAAGTGACCTAATTCGAAGGATTGTTGCCGAAAAGAACGCATGCCTGCGGTCCCTTCCAAGAGCGGAACGCCGCGATCGTTGTCGCGGAGTCGAGTCGCGCTGCAGCGACGGTTCGTGCCTCCTGGACCGAGCCCAGCAAGGCCTCTGACGCCTGACCGACCGCCTATTCGACCCTGCGCACCGGCTCGTGGAGACCAGGCGCACGCGACGACAACTCGGCCACCGAGCGCGACAGGGCGGGAAATGCCTACCTGTCTGGGTAAGCAGGGTAGGCGCCAGCAAGCGTCCGTGCCCTCGCTGACAGCTCCGCATCAGGCCGCTGACCTGGGTTCGAGAGGGTCGCGACGAGAATCTCGCCGAGCTCTCGAAACGCCACTTCGTCAAAGCCCCGCGTCGCTGATGACGTGGCGCCCAGACGAAGGCCCGAGCAACCGCCTTCTGGCGCAGGGTCATACGCGATCCGCATCGCGTTCGCGTTCACACCAACCGCGTGCAGGCGATCGAGTCCTACTCTGGCGTCAAAGCTTTTCGAGGTGTCCAAAAGCACAAGGTGGACGTCGGTCCCTCCCGTTATGACGCGGATACCGGTCTCGCCCTCTGCTTCGACGAAGGCCGCTGCGATCGCCCTTGCCCCTGCGACTGTTCGCGTCATCCGGTCGGCAAAGGCTGGCTTGGCAGCCAGGAGAAACGTCACCGCCATCCCGGCGATCACGTGCATCAGCGGCCCACCCTGGTTGCCGGGAAAGATCCCCTCGTCCACTCGCTTCGCCAGTGACTCCCGAGCGAGGATCGCGCCACCTCGTGCGCCACCGAGCGTCTTGTGGACCGTCATCGTGCAAACGTCGGCGAACGGCACCGGATCTGGATGCGCTTTCCCGGCTACGAGCCCGGAGAAGTGCGCCATATCGCAGACGAGGTAGGCACCTACTTCGTCTGCGACGGCGCGAAACGCCGCGAAGTCGATCACGCGGGGATAACACGAGCCGCCGGCGAAGATGACCTTCGGCCTGTGCGCCTTCGCGATTGTCATGACCTCGTCCATGTCGATTCGCCGGTCATGTTCAGCTACGCCGTAGGAGGCGCCTCGATAGAACCTGCCAGCGGCGTGCTCGACGGAGTACTGCGTCGGATGGCCGCCCTGGTTGAAATCGAACCCAAGGATCGGGTCACCTGGCGAGGTGAGCCCGTGCAGCACCGCCTGATTCGCCGAGGAACCCGAGTACGGCTGCACGTTCGCGTGCTCGGCACCGAAGAGCGCCTTTAGCCGGTCGATGGCGAGCTGTTCCACGGCATCGACGTACTCACAGCCGTCGTACTCCCGATTCCCCGGGTAGCCATCCGCGTACTTATTCTGAAGCACCGACCCCTGCGCCTCGAGCACGGCGAGCGGCGCGAAGTTCTCCGAGGCGACGAGGTCCAACGTCGATTCCTGCCGAGCTGCCTCGGAGGTGATCAGGGATGCAAGCTCTGGATCA
>DATCDR010000012.1:0-14728 GCA_036510575.1 Acidimicrobiales bacterium
ATCTCGAATCCGCTCGCCTGCTCGATATGGGATGCGAGGACGGCATAGGCAGCGGACGAGTAGATACGGTGCGTGCCGGGCTTTGCAAGCGTGCGGGTTGCGTCGTCTGGCCCGAGACCCGACGCGTGTGCGAGCAGATGCGCGACGGTCGAACCCTCGGGCCCGGCGGGGTCGTCAAGCGCGATCGTGCCCTCTTCTATCGCGACCAGAGCTGCGTAGGCGACGAGCATCTTGGTCACCGAAGCAAGCGGCAGTCGCTGATCGGTCTCCCCTGCTATCTCGATGACGCCAGTGGGATCGAGCACCGCCGCGCCGACGGTCGTCGCGCCGAAGCCAGCAATAGATGTAAGAGCGGGGATAGCCATCGTGATACCGAGGAGCCGCGATCAGACCTCGAGGAACTGCCGCACCGCGAGCGACGACCCGACCATCCCGATGAACGCGCCGACGATCAGCACCAGCACCTCGGTGAGGACCAGCTGACCAGTCGGCAGCGACGAGGAGGAGAGCACCTTGACGTCGTAGTGCGTGATGAGCGAGTTCACACCTATGTTCGAGAGCGCCACAATGCCGACGGCGACCACTCCACCGAGAAGACCTTGCACCAGGCCCTCGAGCATGAACGGTACCCGGATGAACCAGTTGGTGGCGCCGACGAGTTTCATCACGCTTACCTCGCGACGTCTCGCGAAGATCGCCATCCGGATCGCATTCAATATCAACACGAGCGACGAGACGAGCAGCACGATCGCGATAACGAGCAGGATCAACTGGAGGACGTTCGTGACCTGTTGGAGAATCTTGACACTCTGACCAGGGAACGTCGCCTTGTAGATACCAGGCACGTTGCTGTCAAAGCTGTCCGCGACGGTTTTCGCCTCGTTCGGGTTGACGAGTTGGCAGCTAAATACCGGTGGCGTCGTCGCTGGCGTGAGAACACCGAGGACCGACGGCTCGCCCGCGAAGAGTTGGCGCATCTGTTGGTACGACTGCTGGTGGTCGAGGTAGGTGCAGCGCCTGATGAAGGAGCCCTTCAGCTGATCGATTCGCTGATTCACCGCTTGGAGCTGGGGCTTGGTGATGTCGGGTTGCAAGAAGATCTGCAGGCTGACGTTGTTGCTCCACTGACCAATCTGCCGGCTCACAGCTTGGCGCAGCAACAGCGCGGTGCCAACAAGTGAAAGCGAGACCGCCACCGTCAAGATGGCCGCGATCGCCATCACCCGGTTGCGCCACAGATTCGACGCCGTCTCCTTGGCGACGTACTCAAAAGAGATTGCCATCTACTAGCGCTGACCCCGCCGTCCGCGCACCTGCGCCGCCTGCTCGAACTCGACGTCATCGTCGGCCGATTCCCCAATCGGACGAAGCGCTACCGCCGGGATTCCCCTGGTCGTCGAGGCCCCTTGGTCGTTGACGCCGTAGACCCCACGAGCCTGGTCACGTACGAGATGCCCGTGCTCGAGCTCGATGACCCTCCGACGCATCGTGTCGACGATGCCGACATCGTGGGTGGCCATCACGATCGTCGTGCCGGTGCGGTTGATCCGATCGAGCAGGTTCATGATCCCCTGGCTTGTCGCCGGGTCGAGGTTGCCGGTCGGCTCGTCAGCAAGGAGCACCAGTGGGCGATTTACAAAGGCCCTCGCGATCGCGACTCGCTGCTGTTCACCGCCGGAGAGCTCACCTGGAAGTCGTCCTGCCTTTTGGCCGAGGCCGACCAGATCGAGAACCTGGGAGACCTGGGAGCGGACGACATTTCGCGAACGCCCGATCACCTCGAGCACGAAGGCGACGTTCTCGGCAACGGTCTTGTTCGGAAGCAGCCGGAAGTCCTGGAACACGCAGCCGAGATTCCGCCGAAGGTAGGGAACCCGACCTTGGGTGAGCGCGCCGATATCGCGTCCTGCAACCCAGATCTGGCCGGTGTCGGGCAGCTCTTCTCGAAGCAACAGGCGCAAGAAGGTGGTCTTGCCCGACCCAGAGGGCCCCACCAAGAACACGAAGTCCCCCTTGGCGATCTCGATCGAAATGTCAGAGAGGGCAGCTACCGTGCCCTTGTAAGTTTTGGTGACGTTGTCGAAACGGATCATGGTCCTCTTCCCCGGGCTACGGGGCCTCGTATTCGGGCTTCTCGTCGATCACGTCAGCACATCTCGTCTGACGCGTAACCGAGCGCCTTCGTTCTGGTCCTTCCGGTTCGGACACCAAACGCTACCAGCACGCCCCCTAGGCACGGGGTATCAGCAGGCGGGATCACCGGCCTTGCCAGCACTTTCCGCGGTTGGCTCAGCTCCGTCGCCAGCGCAGGTAGGCCGCGAGAAACTTGTCGATGTCGCCGTCGAGCACCGCATCGACGTTACCGGTCTCCTCGTCGGTACGAAGGTCCTTTACGAGCTGGTACGGAGCCGTCACGTACGACCGGATCTGGTTCCCCCACGCCACGTCGCTCTGCGGTCCGGTGAGCGCGGACATCTCACTTAGTCGCTCCTCGTGCATCCGCTCGACGAGCTTGGCGCCGAGAATCTGCATTGCTTTGGCCTTGTTCTGGTGCTGGCTCCGCTCATTTTGAACCGCCACCACGATCCCAGTCGGCAGATGCGTGAGGCGCACCGCCGAGTCGGTGACGTTGACGTGTTGACCGCCCGCGCCCGAGGACCGATAGGTGTCGACGCGAAGATCCTTCTCGTCGATCTCGATCTCTTGCCCGGAGTCATCGATGAACGGCGTGACCTCAAAGGAGGCGAAGCTCGTCTGGCGGCGGTGTTGGGAGTCAAACGGCGACATCCGGACCAACCGGTGCACGCCACGCTCAGCACAGAGCAGTCCGTAGGCGTAGCGCCCCCGAACCGTGAAGGTCGCCGACAAAATCCCCGCCTCGCCGCCTGCGGTGACCTCATCTAGCTCGACGCTAAATCCACGGCGTTCCGCCCAGCGCAGGTACATCCGGAGCATCATCTCCGCCCAGTCCTGGGCGTCGGTCCCACCGGCTCCGGCGTGGATCTCGCCAATCGCGTCGCTCTCGTCGTGTGGTCCGGAGAAGAGGCTCCGCAACTCGAGTGTCTCCAAGGCGCTCCGGAGAACCGCGAGATTCTCCTCAAGCTCTCGCTCTACCTCGGCCAGATCGTTCCCAGTCGCATCCGCGCCCAACTCGAGAAGGGTCTCGGCGTCAGCTAGATGCCGCTCGAGGCCCTCCATCTCCTCGATGTCGGCGCGCGCCCGGTTGTAGGCAGTCGTGACCTCGCGGGCGTGGTCGGCGACGCTCCAAAGATCCGGGGCGGCGACTAGCTCCTCGAGCCTGCCGAGCTCGTCTCGAAGCTGATCGATGTGGAGGTAGGACGACGCCGCGACGAGCCGTTCGCGTAAGCTCGCGGCCTCTGCGGCTGCGTCTGGGCGGTCACCGGCAGGCTGGCCGGCCGCCCCCGACGTCGGGGGTGCCATTCGCGGGACTCAGTTCGCGCCGTGGCAGAGCTTGAACTTTTTTCCACTCCCGCAGGGACACGGATCGTTCCGACCGACCTTCTGTTTCGTCTGAGTTGTAGCTGCGCCCCTGGCGTTGGGCTGACCGAGGGCTCCTGGTGCCGGTGCGGCGGTCGCGACCACGCCGTTTTGGGCCCCGAGCGCTCGAGTGGCCCCATTGGCTCCGATCGGAGGCTGCCCTGACGGCAAAGGTCCGCTCGACGCGAGCTCCTGGACGGGCTCCTCCGCCGAGGCGAAGGTCGCCTGGGAGTAGTCAGGTGCCGCCTCTTGTTCGTTTACGAGTTGTACGTGATTGATGAATCGCACGTAGTCGTCGTCGATGGCCTCGATCAGGTGGCCGAACATCGCGAAGCCCTCGCGCTGCCATGCAACGAGTGGATCGGTCTGGGCGATACCGCGCAGGTGGATACCCTCTCGGAGGTAGTCCATCTCGAGGAGGTGCTGGCGCCAGCGCTGGTCGATAATCGACAACATCACCTGGCGTTCGAGGTCACGGGCGGTATCTGCACCCCCGAGCTTCTCCGTCCGAGCCTCGTAGTACTCGATCGCATCAGCTACGACGGACTCGGTGAGCTGCTCGAGACCGTCGGCGAGTGCCAGATCGTCGACGCTAAAGGTGCTCGGGTAGTACTGGTTGACCTCGGTCAGCAAGCTCTCGAGGTCCCACTCTTCAGAGAAGTTCGACGGACAGCAGTCCGCGATGACCTTGGTGATCTTCTCTTCGATCAGCTCGATCGTCGGGTCACTCAGGTCCTCGCCGTCGATCAACTGATTGCGGCGCTCGTAGATCACCTTGCGCTGCTCGTTCATTACCTCGTCGTACTTGAGGACGTCCTTTCGGACCTCGGCGTTTTTTTGTTCCACCGTGTTCTGCGCACGTTCGATCGCCCTTGTGACCATCCGAGCCTCGATCGGGACGTCGTCGGCAAGTGCGCGGTCCATCACCCAGCTCATCGCACCGGTGGCGAAAAGGCGCATCAGTTCGTCTTCGAGCGAGAGGAAGAAACGACTCTCACCGGCGTCGCCCTGGCGTCCTGAGCGCCCACGAAGCTGATTGTCGATTCGCCTGCTCTCGTGGCGCTCCGAACCAAGGACGTAGAGCCCACCTGCGGCCCGGACCTCCTCGGCTTCGGCGTCGCACTGCTCCTTGGACTTAGCGAGCAACTCCTTCATGATCTCGGCGTTTTCCTCTGCGTCGGGGTTGAGCCCCTTCGCGTGCGCTTCCTCGCGGGCGAGACCCTCCGGATTCCCGCCGAGCAGGATGTCGACGCCTCGACCTGCCATGTTCGTAGCGACCGTGACAGCGTGGAGTCGCCCAGCCTGGGTGACGATCGCGGCCTCTCGGGTGTGGTACTTCGCATTCAGAACCGTGTGCGGGATGCCCTGCTTGTCGAGGAGTCGCGAAAGCAGCTCTGACTTCTCGACCGAGGCGGTTCCGACGAGGACGGGCTGACCCGTCTCGAAGCGCTCGACGATGTCGCCGACGACCGCCTTGAACTTGCCCTCCTCGGTCTTGAAGATGAGGTCAGCAAGGTCTCGTCGGACGTTCTCCCGATTCGTCGGGATCGGGATGACCTCGAGGCCGTAGGTGGAGGCGAACTCCGCGGCCTCGGTCTCCGCGGTACCGGTCATACCGGAGATCTTCTCGTAGCCACGGAAGTAGTTCTGCAGCGTCACCGTCGCCCAGGTGTGGTTCTCTTCAAGGATCCGGACTCGCTCCTTTGCCTCGACGGCCTGGTGTAAGCCGTCGGCCCAGCGACGTCCGTCGAGGATTCTGCCGGTGAACTCGTCGACGATCTTGACCTCGCCGTCGGCGACGATGTAGTCCTTGTCCCGACGCCAGAGTTCCTTAGCCTCGAGCGCCTTGCCCAGCTGGTGGACGTAGTTCACCGCTACCGCGTCGTAGAGATTCTCGACACCGATCTGTCGCTCCACCTTGGCAATTCCGGCTTCGGTGGGAACTACGGTCCGCTTCTCCTCGTCGACTTCGTAGTCCGCGTCGCGGTCGAGTGATCGCACCACGCTCGCGAACTGGTAGTAGAGCCGGGTCGAGTTCTCTGACGGGCCCGAGATGATGAGCGGCGTGCGGGCCTCGTCGATCAGGATCGAGTCGACCTCGTCGACAATCGCGAAGTTGAAGCCGCGCTGCACCATCTGGTCCCTGCTCGTTGCCATGTTGTCGCGGAGGTAATCGAAGCCGAACTCGGTGTTCGTGCCATAGGTGATATCCGCGGCGTACGCAGCGCGCTTTTGCTCGAAGTCACTCGCCCCCGAGACCACAAGGCCAACCTCGAGGCCCAAGAACTTGAAGATCCTGCCCATCCACTGTGAGTCACGCTGCGCCAGGTAGTCGTTGACCGTGACGATGTGAACGCCCTTTGCTTCGAGCGCGTTCAGATAGGCGGCAAGCGTCGAGACGAGCGTCTTTCCCTCACCGGTCTTCATCTCGGCGATCCAGCCGAAGTGCAGCGCCATCCCGCCCATCAACTGGACGTCGAAGTGGCGCTGGCCGATCGTTCGCCACGCCGCCTCGCGAACAACTGCGAAGGCTTCGACGAGTAGATCGTTCAACTCCTCGCCTGCAGCGAGTCGTTCGCGAAACGCGACGGTCATGTGGGCAAGCTCATCGTCGGAGAGCTGGCGTACCTCGTCTTCTAGCGCGTTGATCAAGGGCACCACGGTGGCGAGGTTCCGGACCTTTTTGCCCTCGCCGGCGCGCAAAACTTTGGCGAACGGGTTCACGAAAGACAGCTTACCGGCCAACACCGCAAAATCCCGGCTCGGTCGACGAGCTGGTCTGGAAACAACCGCCGGCCACGCCGGGTCGCTGGTCCCTAGTCGACCGAGAGCGGGATGGAGCGACGAGAAGGACGAGGAGCAGCGGGACGCGCCACCAGCTCACCTCGAAGGTGGTACGACCCGGCGCCTACGATCGTCGCCTGCACGATGCTGCCGGGTTCGAGCGCAGTCGGGTCCGGCGAGAACAGCACGACCTTTCCCTGGCGGGTCCTTCCCTGGTGAAGCGATGGGTCGCGACGGGCAGGGCCTTCGACAACGATCTCCTCGCGTCGGCCGACGCGGCCGCGGTGGCTCTCGAGCGCGGAACGGTCGACGACCGCTTTCAGCCGCGCGTACCGCTCGGCGATGACCTCTTGTGGCACCTCGTCTTCGACCAGCTTGGCGGCGGCGGTTCCTGGCCGCGGCGAGTAGATGAAGGTGAACGTCGAGTCGAAATGAGCCTCCGCCGCGACTTTGAGCGTCGCTTCGAACTCCGCGTCGGTCTCCCCAGGGAAGCCGACGATGAGATCGGTGGTCACCGCCAGGTCCGGAATGCTCTGACGGGCTATCTCGAGGCGCTCGAGATAGCGGTCGGCGGTATAGCCGCGTTGCATCCGACGAAGCACCGTGTTGCTCCCCGACTGCAGCGGCAGGTGCAGTTGCTCACAAACGGCCTCGGTTTCGGCCATCGCGACGATTGTCTCGTCTCGAAGATCCTTCGGATGCGGACTTATGAAGCGAATCCGACGGATGCCGTCGATCTCACCTACTGCTTCGAGCAGGTCGCCAAAGAGCGGCCGCACGCTCCGCTTAGAGGACGCGAACCGCGAACCGGCGAGCCTCGCCGCGTCAAGTCCAGGATTCGAGCGGAGCGCGAGTGCCAGATCGCGACCGTAGGAGTTGACGTTCTGGCCAAGCAGCGTGACTTCGAAGGTGCCAGCACGCGCCAGTGCCCCGATCTCGGTGAGCAACTCCGCGAACGGCCGCGAGCGCTCGGGGCCGCGAACCTGCGGAACGATGCAGTAGGCACACGAGTTATCACAGCCGACCTGGATCGTCACCCACGCCGAGTAGGGATGGTCCACGTGGACCGGTGTGGCGGGTGCGAACGCGTCCTCGGGCTCGACCGGCGCCTCGAGTATCTCAACGATCGCCTCGTTTTGCGCGCGCGACTGTTCGAGTAATTCGACCGATCGCGAAACGTTGTGTGTACCGAATACGACGTTGACGTAGGGCGCGCGGTCAAGGATCGTCTCGCGGTCTTTTTGCGCGAGGCATCCCGCGACCGCTATCTGCATTCCCGGACGTCGGTCCTGGACCGACTTCAACTGCCCGAGGGTTCCATACAGTCGGTTGTCGGCGTTCTCCCTGATGCAGCAGGTGTTGATGACGACGACGTCAGCCTGCTCGGGGTCGTCGATGCGCTCCATGCCGCTCGCAAGCAGGTCCGAGGCGATTCGCTCCGAGTCATGCTCGTTCATCTGACATCCAAAGGTCCGCACAACGAACTTCCTAGGCACGGCCGCGAGGTTAGGCGGTAGGTGGCGCGCGGCGGACCGCCCACCGATACCCTCACCAGAATGAAGATCGGTGCGCACGTGAGCACAGCCGGCGGCATCGCGACCGGAATCGGGCGCGGCGAAGAGATCGCGTGCGACGCGATCCAGATCTTCACGCAGAGCCCGCGGATGTGGCGGCCGACGAACTACACCGACGAGGCACTCGACGGTTACGCCGCCGTCGAGCAGGCGAGCCGGATCGACGGCACCTACTGCCACGCGACGTACCTCATCAACTTGGCAACCGACAGCGAGGAACTCGCCGCCAAGAGCTTCGAGTGTCTCGTGAACAACCTCATCGTCGGAACCCGAATCGACTCCAAGGGCGTCGTGCTCCACGTGGGAAGCCATCGCGGCGCCGGCTTCGAGACGGTGGTGGCCCAGATCGGCCAGGTGTTCACGACGGCCTTCGCCGAAGTCGAGGAGAGCCTGCAACGGCCGTCGTGCCGACTCTTGCTCGAAAACGCCGCCGGCACCGGAGGAACGGTAGGGCGCAGCTTCGACGAGCTGGCGGCGCTCATCGACGCGACCGACGGCGACGAGCGCCTCGGCGTCTGCGTCGACACCCAGCACCTTTTCGCCTCGGGAATCTCATACGCGACCCGAGCTCAGGCTGACGAAGTGGTGAGCTCATTTGACTCCCTCATCGGCCTCGACCGGCTCGGCTGCCTGCACCTGAACGACTCCAAGGTTCCCCTCGGCTCGAATCGCGACCGCCACGAGAACCTCGGCCACGGCGAGGTGGGAACGACCGCCCTCGGATGGCTGCTGTCGCATCCCGCCCTCGATGCCGTCCCTGCTCTCCTTGAGGTGCCAGGTGACGGCGACGGACCGCGAACAAGTGACGTCGTGGTTGCCCGGGAGATCCTCGCGAAGGGCAAAAGGAGACGGTCAAGGAAGCGTTAGCAGCCTCTGATCGCGACGGCGTGCGCAAGCTGCGCCAGACGGCGGAGTCGGCCTAAGGGGATGGCAGCGTGTCATCCTTCAGACGTGGACGCAGACCAGAGTGTTCAGGCCGAGGAGTTCGACTACGTCATCGTCGGCGCGGGCTCAGCTGGATGCGTGCTGGCGTCTCGCCTGAGCGAGGAGCCGACGACGTCGGTGCTGCTCCTCGAGGCAGGCCCACAAGACCGGAACCCGTTGATCCATATCCCAGCGGCGTTCCCGAAGCTCTTCGATGGCAGCCTCGATTGGGGGTATCGCACAACGGCGCAGCCGAATCTCGCGAACCGTCGCGTCTTCTGGCCCCGAGGAAGGATGCTCGGTGGCTCCTCGTCGATGAACGCGATGATGTGGATCCGAGGTGCCCCAAGCGACTTCGACGCATGGGCTGTTGAAGCTGGGCCAGGGTGGAGCTACGAAACCTTGCTCCCGTACTTCCTCCGTCTCGAGGACACCGCTGGCCTCTCTCGGCCCGACGAAGTCCACGGGGTCGGCGGCCCGATGCCCGTTGCAGCGCAACGCGATCCGAACCAGCTAACCAGGGCGTGGCTGAGCGCAGCAGGTGAACGCGGGATAGGTCCCTTGGCCGACACACGAACAGGGCTCGAGACGGGCGTAGCGCTCGCCTCGGTCAATCAGCGAGACGGCCGTCGCGTGAGCTCGGCCGACGCCTACCTCCGGCCGGCACGGTCGCGCCGAAACCTCGTGATACGAACCGGCGCCGCAGTCGGTCGCATCGTCGTCGAATCCGGACGAGCGACCGGGGTCGACTACCGGATCGGGCGAAGCGGTCGACGGGTACGGGCGCGGCGCGAGGTGATTCTCACAGCCGGTGCGATCAACTCTCCGCAGTTGCTGATGTGCTCGGGCATCGGGCCCGCTCCGCTCCTCGCGCGCCTTGGCATCGATGTTCTGGCCGACCGACGCGAGGTCGGCCAGAACCTACAGGACCACCTCACCGCGGGCGTCGCCTTCGGCGCTCGACGGAAAGTGAGCATCGCGAGTGCACAGTCGCTCGGCGCCTTGCTTCGCTACGTCATCGCCAAGAAGGGGCCACTCACCTCGAACGTCGCTGAGGGCTTCGGTTTTGTCCGAAGCGGCGACTCGCCCGATCTGCCCGATCTCGAACTGCTGTTCGTGCCGAGTCTGTTCATCAACGAGGGCCTCGCGATCCCGAAGGCGCACGGGCTCACGCTCGGCGCGGTGCTCCTCGAGCCACAAAGTCGGGGCAGCATCTCGATCAAGTCCCAAGACCCGGAGTCCGACCCAGAGATCGATCCCGCCTATCTCTCCGACTCAGAAGGTAAAGATGCAGCCAAGCTTCGCGAGGGGATCCAGATCTGCCTCGACATCGCGTCGGCACCAAGCCTGGCAAGCGAGATCACCGAACTCGTCCAGCCCGATGGTCCGATCAACGACCAGACCATCGAACTCTCACTTCGCGAGTTCGCTCAAACCCTCTACCACCCGGTAGGAACCTGTCGCATGGGCACCGACGCCGGCTCCGTCGTGGATTCCCACCTCAGGGTTCGCGGAGTCGAGCGACTTCGAGTCGTCGATGCCTCCGTGATCCCGCTGATCACTCATGGCCACACGCATGCTCCGACCGTGCTCGTCGCCGAACGGGCCGCTGACCTGATCCGTTCCTGACAAGAAAAGAAGTTGATCGGCATCTTGCGAAGGTCCCGATCTTCAGCGAGCATCGCGGGGTGATCCAACCAGGTGGCACCTATCCGACCAAGGTCGGCTCGCAGTCAATCGATCTCCCGATAGCTGCGATCGCCGATGACATCGCCATAGCGCTCTTCATCACGGTCGACCAGGGAGTCGCGTTCTCCTCGACCGCGGGCGCCGAGATCGCCGAGGCAATCCGACCCTTCGATGTGGATGTGGTCGCCTCCGTCGCCACGATGGGAATCCCGATAGCGATCGAGATCACGCGGGCGCTTGGGCTCGACGACTACCTGATCTTCCAGAAGACCCCGAAGATCCACCTCGCTGACGCGATCGTCGAGCCGGTGCGCTCGATCACCACCGACGTCCCCCAGCGACTGCTGTTTGACCGCGCCCGGATCGACGCGGTAGCCGGCAAACGGGTCGCCCTCGTCGACGACGTCATCTCCACTGGCGCCTCGATCCGGGCAGCCCTCGCGCTGCTCCGGCGCGTCGGGGCGATACCAGTTGCGATCGGAGCGGTGCTGAGCGAGACCAACGTCTGGCGTGCCACGCTCGGAGAGGACCAGCATCTTGTGCACTCGCTCGGCGCGATCCCGCTCTTCCGGCTCCGCCTCGACGGCACCTGGATGGAGGATTGGGACGGCGACGGGAGCTCACTGCCAAAAAGCGAGTAGCCCGGCTCGTACGCCCCGCGGGGCGACTCGAGCTAGCTCGACGAGCCGACGGACTCCTTGGTCGAGGCACCTTCGGCTTCGCCCTCTCGCCGCACCTTCGCCCCAGCGAGCACGAGGTAGACGAACCCGCCTACGAACATCCCGGCGAAGACGGAGAAGTCCGCGCCGTACGCGGGTGTCGGGTTGCCGCCGAAGTGGTAGTTCACGATGTGGAGCCACTTCGGCAACGAGAAGGTCGCCGCAAGGCACTCGATCGCCGCGAGCATCCCGATCAACTGGGCGAGGATCGCCGGCCAGTGGATCCCACCAGATCTCCAGTAGATCGAGGTCGAGTCGGTCCGCTGCAGGTTCTCCGGCGAGTAGCGGCGACGAAGGACCCAGTCCACGAGGAAGATCGCACACCATGGGGCGATCCAGATCACGAGCACGTCGACGAAGTCTTTCAAGAGCGTCGAGAACGAGGAGTCAAAGATCGCATAGACCGTGAGGCCGCTACATATCACCGTGTCGACGAAGACCGCCTGCCAGCGCTTGACGCGCACTCCGAGCGCTTGCAGCGTGACGCCTGAGGAGTAGAGGTCGAGGCTGTTGATGGAAAAGAGCTGAAGTATGGCGAGAATAAGGAACGGCACCACGAAGCCGGACGCAAACACCGTGTTGTGCGAGGAAGTGAACGCGGCAAAGGGATCGCCACTCGAGTTCTGACTAAGGGCCGTGGCGTAGGTTCCGACCGCGCAGCCGAGCAGCATCACCAGGATCTCTGGCAACGCCGTGCCGAGGAAGACCCATCCGACGATCGCCTTCTTTGAGGAGTTGGCCGGTAGGTAGCGCGAGTAGTCGTTGCCGCACTCGGTCCAGCCAAGTCCGGAGAGGACGATCACGAATGCGAGGCCCCCCATGAACGTCTCCCAGTTGCCACCCGTGTGGACCAGGTGCACGTTCACCTTGCCGAGCGTGAGCGCGGCGAGGATCGTATAGAGGACGATAAAGGGCGCTATTAGGGCACGGAGAGACTTCACGATCGTCGCGTGACCAAGGAACGGCAAAATGAACTGCAACAGCGCGGCGATCGCTATGAAGACGACTTTGAGTGTGGTTCCGGGCAAGAACCCTGCCTTTATGGCGAGCGCCTCTCCGGCAAAGACGACGAGGATCAGTCCCTCGGTTTCGAATCCGACCTGGGTCAGCCAGTTAAAGAGCGACAGCATGCGCGAGCCCTGTGGCCCGTAGCTCGCCCGATTGATCGCGAACACCGTCGTTCCAGTCTCTGGACCCTGCAGGCTCGCGATTCCGAGCAGCACGTAAGAGAGGTTGCCGAGAATCGTGATGACCGCCGCCTGGGCGAAGCTGAGCCCGAAGGTCATCAGCACCACGCCGTAGACGAAGTACTCCACCTGGAAGCTGGCACCTGCCCACATGCCGAACAGGTCGCGCGGCTTGGCCCATCGCTCGGAGTCCGGGATGAAATCCGTGCCGTGCGCCTCGACTCGAAACGCTCGGCTTACGTCAATGCGTTGCTGCTCATCGATTGACATCTCATCTCCTGGAACGTGCCGGACGAAGGACCTGCCACATGATTATCTCGGCGACTGCGGACGGGACGGACAAGCGTCGAGCCCGCCGAGAGAGCCTCGTCTGGACGACGACGACTGTCAACGCCTAAGAACCGGAAATCGCCAACCGCAGACACGGCCGGCATGTCGTTGTGAGCTCGCCGGGAACGTCGTTCGCGGGCGTCCGCGCGCGCTGCCCCGTATCGGTCCCTACTCCTTGGTGGCGAC
Organism: Acidimicrobiales bacterium; assembly: GCA_036510575.1. GTDB lineage: Bacteria > Actinomycetota > Acidimicrobiia > Acidimicrobiales > Bog-793 > DATCDR01. The sequence continues at coordinate 12,892 of DATCDR010000012.1, forward strand.
CTGATTCGGGGTCACGTTCATCTTCGGCACGTACTCGGTGGCAACAACGGGAGCAGACTCGGCGCGCCGCATCGTCGTGCCGAGCTCGTCTCGACACTTCGAGCACGGTCCATAGAAGCGCTCTTCGACCTCGCTCGCACAACGCGGGCAGGTAAACGTCTCTGCGGTCAGCTCGACAAGGTCCATCCAGCCGATGGTAGCGGGGCTATTCGGCGCGAGCTCGGAACGATCGATCGACATCTCCAGTTGAGGACGAGGAGGTGAATCGGAATATGGTTGCCCGGCTCCGCGACAACGAACACTGCTGTTGGTGTCGAACATCTCGCCGATCACCGTGCACTCGCTGTTACTTAGGGAGGACTGCGATGCAACAAGGCACCGCGGACCAGTCCTACGACGCGCGGCGCGCATGGACGACGCTTGCTATCTGCTGCACGGCTCTGTTCATGACCACCCTCGATGGCACCATCTTGAACACCGCCCTGCCGGCATTGCAACGAGGGTTGCACGCAACAACCGCCGGCTTGCAGTGGGCGGTCGACGGCTACGTGGTGGTGCGAGTGAGCTCGCTCTTCCTTTGTGGCTCCGTAGGCGACCGCTACGGGCGGCGGCGGACCTTCGGCATCGGCCTCGTGCTGTTCGTGATCGGCTCCTTCGCCTGCGGGCTCGCCCCGAACATGGCCGGCCTGATCGCGTTTCGGTGCTTCCAGGGTCTCGGCTCGGCGGTGTTGACGCCGGCGAGTCTCGGGATCATCACGAACACCTTCGTCGACAGGAAACGACGAGCGATGGCGGTCGGCGTGTGGAGTGCGACCACAGGACTCTCGATGGGCGTAGGACCTGTACTCGGCGGCTTCCTCGTCGAGAACTTCGGCTGGCGAAGCGTCTTCCTCGTCAACGTCCCGATCGGACTGGTCGCCCTCGCTGCGACTCGCACCCTGATCGAGTCCAAGTCAGCGACACCGCGGCCGTTGGACTTCCCAGGCCAGCTCTCGATCGGCGGGAGTCTCTTCCTTGCGACCTACGCGCTGATCTCGGCGCCGCTCGTTGGTTGGGGCTCTCCGGTGACGGTGACAATGTTTGCCGCGGCCATCGTCCTGCTCGGCGCGTTCGTGGTGGTCGAAGCACGAACGACCCAGCCGATGCTACCGCTCTCGGTCTTTAAGAATCGTGGGCTCACCGGATCGTTCCTCCTTGCCGTGATCGCGTTCTTGGCCTTCGGTTCGTTCTTGTTCTTCAATACGCTGTACCTCCAGGAGGTGCGCGGTCTCAGCCCGCTAAAGGCCGGTCTGTTGATCTTGCCGACCACTGCAGTGGCGCTCTTCTTTTCCCCGATCTCCGGGCATCTAACCGGGACTCGCGGCGCGCGCTTCCCAACCGGAATGGCAACGCTGTTCACCGCGGCCGGCATGGGCCTGCTTGCAGTGACGCTGCGCGCGACCACACCGATCTATCTGCTCTTGATCGCCTATTTGTTAATCGGCTTCGGGCAGGGCCTGATCAACCCACCGCTCACGAACGCCGCGGTCTCCGGTCTCCCGCGCGATCAAGCAGGCGTAGCGGGAGCGATCATGACGACCGCCCGCCAGATCGGCAGCAACCTTGGGATCGCACTTGTCGGGGCCGTGATCTTCTCGATCGCCACGAGTCTCAACAACGCCCAGCACGTGGCGAACCGGGCACTCCAGACGTTGCACGGCGGAATGAACTACGACATCGGGGTTCGCTACGGCGACCTCGTTGCGGGCGCCTTGTCGCTGCTTAGCTTCGGCATCGCCTGGTACGCCTTCGCGCCGCGATTCGAGGGTACACACGACCCAGAGACTGGTCAGTTCAT
>DATCDR010000013.1:0-10003 GCA_036510575.1 Acidimicrobiales bacterium
GACTGTGGGGCCCAAGGGCGCGGACAACGACATCGCAAGGAGCGCTGTCCTCAACGAGAGTGTCACCGCCGACAACGTGATCACGAAACTGTGCTCACGCTGAACGTCCACGCCGTCATCATTCAACGTGGCGGGCAACAGTGCCGCTCGTCCAGTCCTACAAACTCTCGTCCGTCTGAGACCGTTCTTGGATGGGCCCGGATGCGGGGCCTAAGCGTGCGGCTCTCACGGCGGGGCTCCTTGGAGTCGAGGGTCACCTCAATTGGGATTAAATGATCCTCTACTTCGAAGCACGCTCCTGTTTGCCAGTGATCATCTGCATCGGTTCGGTGTGTGCGCGCCGACTCATTCGTGATCATGGCAACCAGTTCCGACGCTTCTACCCGCGACCATCGCCGGGGATGAAATGACCTCAACCCAGTGAGCTACCCCCGAAGCGGATCACTCATTCGACAAATCGGCATCTCCAATCGCCCTTTTTCGGTGATCCCGTCCTGCCTCTGAGGGTTATTGCAGCGGTGGTGTTTGAAGCGACCATGGGCCATGCCCAAGCCGAGTCCACGTTACGTCGGTGTCTGTGTCGGTGATCTCTTGTCGAACGTTGGCACGAACATCGTGATCGGCGTAGGTCTCCAGTTGTTCATCAGACGCCTTGTTCGCCTCTTCGAACGAGTCGAAGTAGCCCGTTGAGTTCTCGCCGGTCGAAAACTTGAACATGTCCAGATGCTGAGCGAAGAACCTCTTCGGCGTAAGTTCCCTCACGTCGTCAGCCTATCGAAGTCCGTTTGCAAGTGGGACTTCTCTGTCTCAAAGAGGAACGAGGAGAAGATCGGTGGCAAGGGCCCCGATCCCCGGCACTCGCGCCACGCCGGAGAGACCCTGACCAACAACGCACCCATTTATCGCTTCGAAGCACGCTCTTCGGAGGCCACTGAAGGTTGGCCTTTGCAGCCCCTGCTTCGAGCCGACGCGCGGTTACTCCGACCGGAGCACAATCGCGGTTGGCGTTCGTGCGGCTCTGATTCCTGGGAGCGCAGCAACCGCGTTCGCCAGTATCAATGTCCCGACGGCGACCAGAACTAGCTCTCCGATGGGCACGGCCGGAGAGGGCACCGCATAGATCTCACTGGCAAAAAGCGTCCATAGCCACCGTCCGAGCGCGATTCCGAGCGGAATCCCGAGGAGGATCCCCGACGCTCCTGCGACCGACGCCTGCCAGACGATGGCGACCCCCAGTTGTCGCCGGGTGAACCCAAGCGTCTTTAACAGTGCCAGCTCGCGGCGTCGTGCCCGTACCGAAGCAAACAACGCAAATCCAAGTGCCACGGCGGCGCCGCCGGCCAGACCAGCGGCGAGGAGTAAGGGAGAAGAGTCCGACGTGGTCGCGTAGTCGCGTAGCTGACCGGGCCGCTGCACGCCCAGTGTCGACATCACCAAGGAACAGTTGTTGTTCGCGTTCTCGAACTCACGGTCTGTGGCCGCCGAGATGTGTTGCAAGGAAACTCTCACCTTCGAGCCACTTACTCCGGGCCGGATTCGCACGAGCGCCATGTTGGGTCCGTTGCACTCCGTCGGATATCCCTGCTCGCTGAGCTGGGGGAACGCCGCGTTCGGAAGGAGCGCACCGGTGCCCATCGAGGTGTGCAGGCCCTCCGAGATACCAATTGTCGGCAGCGTGGAGATGCCGACAATTATGAGTGATTTTCTTACCGACAGTTCGGGGGTGCCGTAGCTGACGAGAACGTGCTCGCCAACTTGCTTGTGCAGTTCGGCGAGCGTGGCGCGTCCGAGCACTATTTGGTTTGCGGCGCTCAGCGCATGGCCCGAGACGATGGGCGACGAGAAGGCTGCAGGTGCATCTGCAAAGAGCACCGGCTCCTCAACTCCGTCGATCTGCATCGTAAAGAACGTCACCCCTGTCCACGCGGCGACGTTCGGGTCGTGCGTGAGCATCGCCTGAGCTTTTGGAGGGATTGGACCGTAGCCGGCCGAACTGTCGAGCGCATAGTCGAAGTTCCACCCGTACAGCGCGGGGTGCGAGGTAAGCGCCGACAAGCTGGCGCCGAACGTCAGAGTCGTAGCGACGATCGTGACGGCGACCACCGCACCGTAAAGTGCCGAGCGAACCGAAATCGCGTTACGACCGACGCTGCGCTCAAGGGCGAATCGCAGGCCGACGACTGCCGACGGCGCGAGACCAGCCCGAACAGCGGCAGCGGTGATCGCCGAGCCCTCTCTCGCGGTCGTCACCCGTTTGGCTATTCGGTGTGGAGCGCTCCGGTATGCGATCAAGAGTGACCAAGCTCCGAGAACTCCGATGAGAACAACGAGTCCGATTCCGACGACCGTCCAGTCGATCGCCACACCAGCTGAAGGGAACACGGGGCGCGCTGGTCCAACCGGGAAGAGGGGCGAGAGAGCCACGCAAATGGCGACGGCGAGCACCGATCCGAGGACCACCGCGCCGAAAGCGTTGATCAACCCGTCGCCAACGGTCATGCTCGGGTCGGCGCCCAGCGATCGCAGGATCTGAACGTCATGTTCGCGGGCATGTAGCTGACGGGCGAGAGCTTGGATCGCGAGAACGAGGGCGGCGAGTAGGGCGATGAGGCCAAATACCCAAAGGGCAGTGGCCTCCGGTTTGATTGCGAGTTGCGCCTCGCTCGCATACACCGAAGCGGCGCGGAATACGAGATAGGCGGGAACTCTCGAAAAGACGTCGTTCTCGACAGACGGGACGTATTGGCTGCCGCCTGCAAGGTTGAGTTGGTACCAGCGCGTGGCTAGGTCACCAGAAGGCACATCACGGGTGAGTGCTGGCGTGACCACGATGTAGGTCGGATACCGCTCGACGTCATCTTGGACGACCTGGCTGTTCAAGAGGCCGATCCCGACCACGGTCGCGCTCGGTCGGTACGCCGCTTCGCCGGCAGAGTTGGCTGCGAAGTTGAGCGTCACCTTCTGGCCGAGACGCAACTTGAGGAGGAGCGCGGCAGATTGGCTGACCTCAATCTGGTCGCTTCGGCGCGGATTCGCCAGGTGACCGGAGGTCACCGTAAAGATGTCCTGGTTGAGGAACTCTCCGGTCGTGCTACCGACTACCGAAACGAAGGGAAGCAGTTGATTCGGAGCGTGATGCGAGGCGGTAAGGGTCGCACTCAAGGCGACGTAGCTCTCGACCTTTTCGACGTGCGGGAGTTTCGCGAGGCTCGACGTGATGTCCATTGGGCGCTTTGTGAAGGCCGCGACCCCAAGGTCGGACGGGCGCGGGTGGGAGTAGAAGGTGGTGAACGAGGTTTGCGTGCGTCGAGCGCCTGCCACCGCTGCCAGCCCGACTCCACCGACGAGACCGATCAATAATATGACGGACAGTCCGCCGGTCCCGCGAGCGCGAGGTCTGAAACCGGTACCAGAGAGCCCGCGGGACGCGTCCGCTGAGCATCTGGCGCTCTGCCCCTTGGTGTCGCGAAGATGTCACCTGTGTCGTCACAAGTGTCCGGGCAACGTCACGTCCATCAGCTTGGCCGCATCGTGGCACGCTTCAAAGCCAGATTGCTCCCCTTGAATCGTGGTGGTGACACCACAGCATGTGCGTCGACGCGGACTCGATCCGCTAGGTGTCGGCGTGTGGTGGCGCGCGATCCGATCGGCATCGGAGAGCGAGCTAGGGCACGTGAGCAGACGGCCGTTGGTGCTCGAGAATGGGATCGCGGGACATGGTCCTGCCGGATGCTCCCAAGGAGGCGTTATTCAGCGGAGCCCGGGAACCCTGGAGTACGTCTTGGCTATCTCCGCCACGCAAGCTGTCCGCCTCAGATAGCGTCCTTGCCTGGTATTTCGGACCTACCGCACTGCATCGCCGCCCAGACGAGTGGGATCTGGAGTGGGAGTCTGGCGATAGCTAGCGCCAGTCGCAGGGTGCACCGGCTTGGAGCGAGCCGCGACGCGGTGACTGCCACCTGGACATTTCCGGGAAAAACACCGAGAAGGAGAAGGACGCTTGCACTCCGAGCCCACCTGGCCCGTGCGAGCAGACCTCCCGCGCAGACGATCTCAGCCACTCCGCTCGCGTAGACGACAGCGCGCGGACGTGGCAGCCAACTGGGGATTAATGGCTCGAAGGTCCGCGGCGATGCGAGATGGACCGTACCTGACGCGCCAAAGAGCACTGCCAGCAGGGTCGGCGCGCGTTGGCGAAGGTCCACTTTGCGCTCCTTTCGCTGTCGAGGCTCGGGCCTCAAAGTAGCGCCAGTGGAGCTTCGACCATGGGGTCGAGTCGTAGTCTCTGATGATGGAAGAGATCCCTGGGTGGGCGGTCGCGTCCGCTGGGCTCGCCCCGTTGGCGCTCGTCGGAGGGTGGACGCTTGGCGCCGCGCGTCAGCCACCTGCTTATGACTCGGTGCGGGACACGATCAGTGAGCTCGCCGGGCGCGGCGCCTCGGATCGTTGGGTGATGACCTCCGCCCTCGCCGCGCTCGGTGCCTGCCACGTCGTCACTGCACTAGGACTTAGGCCCGCGAGCACAGCGGGGCGACTCGTGCTAGCAGGAGGCGGTGTGGCGACGATGTTCGTCGCTGGAACTCCTTTGCCCAACGAGGGCAGCTCGCGTGCGCACACGATCGCTGCAGGATCTTCGTTTCTGGCGCTTGGTGCCTGGCCGGTTTTCGCGTCGCGGCGGAAGACGTCGACTGCCCCGCTGCGGATCGATGTTTCCGTCGGCGTGAGCGGCCTGCTTCTCGCTCTCGTCGCCTGGTTCGTCATCGAGCTTCGTGGAAGTCGTGGCGGTTTCGCCGAGCGCGCGGCAGCAGGAGGCCAGGCTTTGTGGCCACTCGTCGTGGTGCTGGCGGCTCGCAACAAAGCCAAGCATCCCAGGGCAGGATCGTGGTCGTGATTCTGGCTCGCCTCCGCCGTGCAGTCCGAGGTTGCCTCGATGCTTGAGGTGGGGGTTCTTCTGCTCTTCGCGATTCCGATAATCGTCTGGGTCATCCTTCACAGCAAAGGCGACGCATCGACGAGCGACGAGGCGACGAACGGTCGCATCTCGAAGCACCGCTGGTGGCAGCCCTAGGCAGCGCCGTCCGCTCGCTTCGCCATCGCGTGCGCGAGAAGATGTCCAGACAAAGCGTGTGAGGCCTACCCCGCTCCGTCCAGATGGCCTTTGAACCCCAACGACAAGGTCGATACTCCTAATTACAAGAGAGGCGGTCAGATGAGCTTTCCTGACGATCTGCGCTACAGCACCGACCACGAGTGGGTTCGCCGCGAGGGCGACAAGTTCACGGTCGGCATCACTTCGTTCGCGCAAGAGGCGCTCGGAGACATCGTGTTTGTAGAACGGCCGAAGACCGAACAGGTCGCTGCCGGCGACGTGTTCGGCGAGATCGAGTCCACGAAGTCGGTTTCGGAGCTCTACGCGCCAATCTCCGGCAAGGTCGTCGTCACAAATGAACAGCTCGACGAGCACCCCGAAGTCCTAAACGCTGACCCCTACGGCGACGGGTGGATCGCGGTCATCGAGAGCGAGGACCTCGGAGCCTACGAGGCGCTGCTCAGCTCGGCTCAGTACGAGGAGATCATCTCGGCGGCGGCCGAGGCGTGAGTCCCCGCTGTCAGCGTTCGGAGCGTTTGGCCTCAGAACAGCCCAGGGTTGACAAGCTCTTCGGCCACGAGATCCGGGCGGTTATTCCGCACGCTGCCGACTGCCGTACCGACTCGCCTGCGTGCAAGCGTTCCGGATCTCGCCGGGGTCAGCATCGCCTGAAGTTCGTTTCCATCGTGCAGGTCGCTGTCGAGCCACCGCTCGAGCGTGCCGTCGTTCTCCAAGATGACGGGCATCCGAGTGTGGATCGCTTCGACATCCTCGTTCGCGTCAGTTGTGACGATCGCGCAGGTGTAGATAACGCCAGCGTCTTCCGCGCCTATCTGCGGCGACCTCCAGGCTTCCCAGAGTCCGGCGAACGCGAGCGGTTCGAGATTGCTCCTCGTGAAGTAGTAGGGCTGGCGCACCTCGCCGGGAGTGGTCTTCCACTCGTAGTAGCCGTCGGCTGGAATGATGCAGCGCTGGGAGCGGAACGGCGTGCGAAACGAGGCTTTCGTAGCGATGCTCTCTGCGCGCGCGTTGATGGTGTTGGCGCCGAATGAGAGTCCTTTTGCCCACGGCGGAACGAGTCCCCATCGGTACAGGCGAAGCCTTCGCTCGCCGTCTTTATCATCGACAATCGCAGGGATCGTCTCGGTCGGCGGGACGTTCCAGGAGGGGATAACTGACTCCGCGATCCGCGGTTCGAAGGTCGCGTTGAAAAGTGAAGCGATCTCCGGCACCGAGGTTGCGAGCACAAATCTTCCACACATACGCCCAATTTTAGGCCACGCGCCTCGCTTGGCCCCGCATCCATCTGCTTGTGCGCAGCCGACTCGAACGGCTCCTCGCCTGGCCGCAGGCGGCAGTGTCGAAGCGGGCTCTTCCCTTTGGAATTGGACCAACTGGTGAGCGCCGACCTACCGTCTGAGTGCGCCAAGCGCGCGGCCGACGTGCGTCATCTCAGAAGAGGTGCCGTGCTGGAGATTGGCCTGGTCTGGCATCGCCAAGTCTCACAAGCAACCTGACAGGCCGCGTTGGCGCGGCGCGATCACCGAGAGGAGCACAAGGTAGTGGCATCCACCGAGGCCTCTGGCCCGATTCCAATCACCGTTGCGTATGGCAATGGCATCGGCCCAGAGATCATGATCGCGACGCTCGAGGTACTCCGCGCAGCTGGTGCAAATCTCCAAATCGAGGAGATCGAGATCGGGCAGGCGGTCTACGAGCGCGGTGTCACCTCAGGGGTCGAGCCGTCGGCGTGGGAGTCGCTTCGACGGACGAAGGTCTTCTTGAAGGCGCCGATCACCACCCCACAAGGCGGTGGATTCAAGAGCGTCAACGTAACGATCAGAAACACGCTCGGACTATTTGCAAACGTCCGTCCCTGTCCCGCCTACGCACCCTTCATCACCACCAAGCACCCGGATATGGATGTGGTGATCATCCGGGAGAACGAAGAGGACGTCTACGCAGGTATCGAGCATCGCCAAAGCGAAGACGTGATGCAATGCCTGAAGCTGATCTCGCGTCCTGCGAGTGAGCGCATCGTGCGGTACGCCTTCGAATACGCCAAGCGCTACGACCGTAAAAAGGTGACGTGCTTCACGAAGGACAACATCATGAAGCTCACCGACGGTCTGTTCCATGAGGTCTTCGACGAGGTGGCGGCTGAGTACCCCGAAATAGCGAACGAGCACTGGATCGTCGACATCGGTGCCGCGATGCTCGCCGACACGCCGACTGCTTTCGACGTCATCGTGTTGCCGAACCTGTACGGCGACATCCTCTCTGACGTCGCTGCCCAGATCACCGGCTCGGTCGGTCTTGGAGGTAGCGCCAACATCGGCACCGACATCGCGATGTTCGAGGCGATCCACGGCTCCGCACCTCGAATCGCGGGCCAAGACATCGCGAATCCGTCGGGACTTTTGCTCGCGGCCGTGCAGATGCTCGTCCACGTCGGTGAAGGGGAGGTCGCCAGCACGATTCACAACGCCTGGCTGCGGACGATCGAGGACGGCATGCACACCGTCGACATCTTCAATTCCAAGATGTCTGTCGAAAAGGTCGGCACCGCGGCCTTCGCCGCCGAGGTGATCGAGCGTCTCGGGAAGGTGCCGTCCACGCTGAACGTCGTCAGCTATCGCTCAGCGACCTCGCCGATCGAGATCGCGCTCACGCCACGCGGGCACTCCGAGAAGGTGCAAGTCGGCATCGATGTATTCGTCGCGTGGCTAGACGCCCCGTCGCTTTTGATCAAGGAGCTACAGCGGCAAGAGTCCTCCGAGCTCAAGTTGGCGATGGTCTCCAACAGGGGACAGCTCTGCTACCCAAATGGCGCCGATGCTCCCGTGCTCACCGATCACTACCGCTGTCGCTTCGAATCGCCCGATGGCACGACAGCGGTGGACACCCACATGCTGTTGGCGCTGCTCGCCAGGCTGGCCGAGGTAGGCCTGCCCTTTGTCAAGAGCGAAGGTCTGTTCACCTTCGACGGGGCGCCTGGCTTCTCTCTTGGTCAAGGACAGTAAGGCTCGAGGTCGAGCTCCTCGTTCAGCGCGGGACGTGAAAGTGGAAGTCGGTCTGCTCGAGTCCTGCCTCATCGGCGTACATCACTACGGTCATCCCGCCGGCAATGACTTCACGCGAGAAGCGGATGTCCTTCCCGCACTCGAGACACATCAGGTCGAAGACGGGCGGTTCGGCAGGAGTCTGCTGGTCGGGGCTCACGACGTCGTCGTATCTGGCGCGAGCGACGTCGCAGCTGCAGGCGCCTGGCGAGGGATCAATCGCACTACCAGTGGTTGTAGTGGACGACTTCGTCGATCGGTCGACGCTTCGGATTCATGATCGGCTTGAGCGGCCGATCCGCTGGGTAGCCGAGCGAGATGAAGTACGCGGCGTACTTGTCATTGGGAAATCCGAGGATCTCGCGAGCGCGGTCCTTGTCGCCGATCGAGGCGTGCGCCGTGCCGATTCCGAGATCAGCGGCGGCGACCATTATCTGGAGAGTTGCCTGACCGAGGTCGTACTCGATGATCGCGCTCCGCTCCTCGTTGATCGGTGCGACGAGAACGATGCAAGCAGCAGCGCCAGCGACGTGGCCCGCGCCCTGCCACAGGGTTGCGAGTTCGGTGAGGAGCTCGCTACCGGTGCAGACGATGAAGTCCCACGGCTGGGTGTTCGACGCGGACGGAGCCCGCCAGCCTGCCTCGGTGATGCGGTCCAGATCTTCTTTGGAGATCGGCTGGTCCGTAAAGGTCCGAACGTTTCGCCGTGCTCGTAGTGCGTCCCAAGTTTCCATGGCCGAAGACTATCCCCAGACAGGCGGCCCACGTGTGTGTGCTGACGACAGGGGTGCGCTTGCGACGGCCGGGTTCGTTTTCTACGGCCGCGACCATTCGTGGCCTCGTTCACGAGGTGCGCATCGCCCACGGCGATAGAGTCCGCCGCCGTGCACGTCGATGTCGAACAGGTACCCGTCTTTCTCGTTTTGCCACTTCGCCAGCGGGTGCTTCGGCCGCATCAGCGCCTCGCCGATGTCGGCTTCGAGGGCGATACGACCGGCACGCACTTCGCGGCCTTCGAGGCCTCGAGCGTGATCGTTGGGGTGGTGTCGCTCATCACCGAGCCACCTGATGCGAGCGGGGCGCGATGCTGGCGACTGCGGGGGATGGCGACCGATCCACCCCGACAGCGCCAAGGTGTCGGCCGCGCGCTCATGGCCGGACTCCTCGACTTCGTTGCTCGAAGCGGCGGCGGGGCAATCTGGTGCAACGCGCGGCTGCACGCCGTCGGGTTCTACGAGCTCTTCGGCTTCGTCGCATCCGGTGAGGTCTTCGAGGAGCCAGAGATCGGGCCGCATGTGCGTATGTCGCGCGTCGTCGAGCAGCAAGTCGGCGATCCTTCGCCGGATTGATCGGTCGGCCTCTTTGAGCTTTCGAGCGAGGTAGGTTCGACGCCGACGACAAGGGAGGTGGGATGCTCAGCCACGAAGAGAACGACTATCTCTGCCGCGTCGGGCCGGGTACTCCGATGGGTGCGGCACTCCGGCGCTACTGGATCCCGGCGTGTCTGAGCGCGGACCTGCCGGAGGCGGACTCCGATCCGGTTCGGATTCGCCGGGTCGGCGAGGATCTCGTCGCATTTCGGGACACCAACGGTGTCGTTGGCATCCTCGACGAGCAGTGTTGTCATCGAGGTGCCTCCCTCGCGTTCGGCCGCGTCGAGGAGTGCGGGATCCGATGCCTTTACCACGGCTGGAAGTACGCGGTTGACGGCACGATCCTCGAGACGCCGAACATGGCCGACTCGAGGTACCGCCAGGCGATCAAGGCTCCCGCATACCCAGTCTGTGAGGTCGGCGACATCGTCTGGGTCTACCTCGGACCGCCAGAGCTGATCCCGCCAGAGCCCGCGTTC
>DATCDR010000014.1:0-3873 GCA_036510575.1 Acidimicrobiales bacterium
AAGGCGTGGCCACGTGGTTCGAGTTCGTAAGGGAGATCGTCGGCCGAGCGGGCGGAGATCCAGCAAGCGTGCTGCCGATTACCACCGCCGACCTTGCGGGACTGTATCCAGCGCCGCGCCCCGCGAACTCGGTACTCGACAATGCAGCGCTTCGATTGAACGGGATCGCGCTGCTGCCGGCTTGGCAGGAGTCGACTGCGGGACTCGTCGCGCGGCTGATGTCTGAAGCGTGATGGGCGTGGCGGGCGGGCCGAGCCCGGCGCCGTCAGCGTCGCGCGACACCGCAGGCGTCACTGCCGTCGTCGTCAACCACGACGCCGGGGACGCGTTGCTCAGGTGTGTCGCATCGCTTCGAGCCGCCGGCGTGGCCGAGATCGTCGTCGTCGACAACGCCTCGAGTGACGGCTCGCTCGCCCGTCTGGCCGCGAGCGACCTGGACGCGGTACTCGTGCCAACCGGGAGGAATCTCGGGTACGGACGCGGCGTCAACGCGGGGCTTCGGCGCGCGAGTGGCGACATCCTTCTCGTCTGCAATCCGGACCTCACCGTCGACGTCGAAGCTGTCTCGCTGCTCGCCGCTTGTCTACGAGACGAGCCCGACGTTGCCGTCGTCGGCCCGACGATCCTCGAGCCGGACGGGATGCGGTACCCGTCGGCGCGGAGCTTCCCGGACCTCTCCGACGCGATAGGTCATGCAGTGATGAGCCTCCTATGGCCCGACAACCCCTTCACTCGCCGGTATCGCCGCTCGGAGGAGTCCTTCGACGGCGCGAGCGACGCGGACTGGGTCTCTGGGGCGTGCATGGCGATACGGCGCATCGCTTTCGAGAGCGTCTCCGGTTTCGATCCTGCGTATTTCATGTACGTCGAGGATCTCGATCTCTGCTGGCGGCTGCATCGGGCCGGTTGGCGCGTGATGCATCTGCCAAAGGCCGAGGTGACCCACCTCGGTGCGATCTCCTCGGCACGCCATCCGTACCGCATGCTCGCCGCACACCACCGCTCGACGTTGCGATTCTTCGTGCAGTCGACGTCAGGCCCTCGCAGGGTGCTGATCCCCGCGGTCGCTGGCGCGCTCGGACTACGACTCCTGGCGTCGTGGACCCTGGAAGCGAGAAAGTCCCTGGTCAGAGGGCATATCGTCGCGCGGGGACTCGTTGAGTAAGCTGCCAGGGCTATGTCCCGTGGATCATTCAGTCGATCAGTCGCGCGTGCCGCGTCAAGTGGGGGCGGCAAGGCTTACGGCTCTCGGTCACCGATTGGCTGGTATCTCGTCCTCACGGTGATCGTGCTCGTCGGGGCGTCCCTCGTGGTCTACAGCAGGTACGAGAACATGCACCGCACCTCCAAGCCCGCCGCGGCTGCCGTCGCTCCAACGGCGAGCGATCACTGGCAGATGGCCTACGCGATCGACATCTGCGGAAAGCTCCAGTCGCCGCTTGTCGCCAACAGCAATCTCGCGACGGTCGGGATCCGCACCTTCGGCAACGGTCTGATCGACATCAACCCGGGCGCGGTGACGACGGTCGCCAATCGGGCGAAGTACGAGGGCGCGAAGGCCACCCTTGGCCTGTTTGCGTCAAGCTACCCGGGCTTTAAGCTGAGCGCCGACAGCATCACCTTGCCGGGCGCGAAGTCGACGATGTGGACCACCGGCGTGGACTGTCCAGGGGCGAAGTCGCCCGTCGGGCACCTCGAGGCGAAGGTCTGGACCTCACCAACCGCGACCGGCAAGTTGTTGACCACGAGTATCCCCGACTTGAAGCTTCGAAACGGTGCGATGGTGACGATTGCGTTCGTTCCTTTGGGCACGTCGATTCCTGAGCCCCCGTCGAAGGCAGCGCTGATCGCAGCACTCGGCACGAGCAAGTAATGACCCTCGAGTCGGTTCGGCGCTGATCCGTGCGGGCGATCGTGCTCCTTGGTGGGGAGGGGACCCGGCTTCGACCGCTCACTTATTCGCTGCCAAAGCCAATGTTGCCGATCGCCGGCAAGCCGATGGTCGCTCACACGATCGAATGGCTCGCCCGCAGTGGCGTCGAGGAAGTCGTCTTCTCGCTCGGCTATCGATCCGACGCCTTCAGCGAGGCGTTCCCGGACTCGACGTGGGCAGGCGTCCGACTCACCTATGTGGTCGAGCCCGAACCGCTCGACACCGCGGGCGCCATCAGGTTCGCGGCGCACGCGGCAGGTGCGACGAGCGAGCGAATCATCGTCTGCAACGGTGATGTGCTCACCGATCTCGACCTCAGCGGGCTGCTCGAATTTCACGAGCGGACCGGGGCTGAAGGCACGATCCATCTGACCCCGGTGGGTGATCCGTCCGCCTTTGGCGTGGTGCCTACCTCCGAGGACGGAAGGGTGATCGCCTTCATCGAGAAGCCGGCACCTGGCACCGAGCCTACGAATCTGATCAACGCCGGAACCTACGTGCTCGAGGCGAGTGCGATCGCCCGCGTAGCTGACGGTCGCAGGGTCTCGATCGAGCGGGAGACCTTCCCTGCCATGGTCGCTGACGGCGGCTTGTTCGCCAAGGCGGACTCGGCGTATTGGATCGATATCGGGACACCAGCGACGTTCTTGCGCGCCCAGTTCGACATCCTCGAGGGAAGGCGACTTGACTTCGCGCTCACGCCGTACGCAGGTGGCGGCAGCCAGATCTTTGGCGGCGAAGACGCTCGCATCGAGGGTGAGGTAATCGGACCGGTGCTACTTGGTCGGAAGTCGTCCGTCGAGGCAGGCGCGGTGGTGACACGCTCGGTTCTCGGCGACGGCGTCGTAGTCGAGGCAGGGGCCCGCATCCTGAACTCGGTGATTCTCGACAACACCGTGGTAGGTACGGGAGCCAACATCGACTCCTCTATCGTTGGCGCCGGCACGCTGATCGGTCGAGGTGCGACGATTCGAGACTCCTCGATCGTGGGCTTCAACGAGGAGATCGGCGTCGACGAAGTCCTCGACGGTGCTCGAGTCCCTGCCTAACTCCGCGGACCCCGAGAGCCGCAGCCGCGAGACCGTGCAGCCTCGGTCGTCTGAGGGCCACGTGTCCGATCGGCTCGCGCCAGGTGAGTCGTCGCGACGTGCGGATTCATTCGCAGGTGGACCGTCATGATCGCCGTTCTGTCCGGAGGTGTCGGCGCTGCCCGAATGCTTCGAGCGCTGACCTTGGTGATGCCGGCCGAAGAGCTCGTGGCGGTCGTCAACACCGGGGATGATCTTGAGCTCTACGGGCTCTCGATCTCGCCGGACCTCGACACGGTTCTCTACACGCTCGCGGGCGCAATCAACGAGGAGACGGGCTGGGGACTTGTCGAGGAGTCCTTCTCGACGCTCGGCGCACTCGCTCGCTACGGCGTTCCGACCTGGTTCGGACTCGGCGACAAGGATCTAGCTACGCATATCTACCGCTCGATGCGGCTTCGGGAAGGTGCGCCGCTGTCGCGCGTGACTGCCGAGATCGCCCGTGCGTGGGGCGTCGTCTCGACAGTGCTGCCGATGACCGATCAGCGGGTGCGAACCAAGATGACCCTCGCCGATGGCGACGAGATCGATTTCCAGGAGTACTTCGTCCGACGCGGCCACGCCGTCGCCGTGAGGAGCGTCCGCTTTGAAGGTGCCGAGGAGGCACTTCTAGCTCCAGGGGTACTCGAGGCACTCGAGACGGCGGAGCTCATTGTCGTCGCCCCGTCGAATCCGATCGTCTCGATCGGACCGATCCTGGCACTTCCGGGCGTGCGCGAGGCCCTGGGCGCGCGACGTGCGAGCGTTGTCGCGGTGTCGCCGATTATTGGCGGGCGGGCGTTGAAGGGTCCAGCTGATCGCTTACTCGGCGAGCTTGGCGGCGAGGCCTCGGCGCTAGGGGTCGCGGCGCAT
>DATCDR010000015.1:0-17791 GCA_036510575.1 Acidimicrobiales bacterium
AGCTCGCTGACGTAGGGGTCGTAGGCGAGCAGGTGCAGACCGAAGGCCTTCGCTCGCCTCGCTGTGCACCGGGCGACGTTGCCAAAGCCGTAAAAGCCGAGGGTCTGTCCCAACAGGCGCGGACGCACGCTCAGCACCGGGCGGCCGTTGTGCCACTCGTCCTGGCTCGCCATCCGTGACATCTGCCGCGTCATTCGTGCGACGTCGAGGAGCAACATCATCGCGTGGTCAGCAACCTCTTCGATGAACACGTCGGGGACATTCGTGACCACGATGCCTGCCCTCGTAGCTGCCTCGACATCGACCATGTCCACGCCGACGCTTCCGACGCCGATAACCGAGCACTGCTCCAAGGCGTCGATGATCTCCGCATCGATGCGCATGCCCCACGAAGTCATGAGTGCATCCGCGTCGTGGGCGCCCTTCGCGAACTCGGCCGGCGTGTCCGCGTGGACCTCGACGATGTCGGCGATCGGCGCAAGTGCCTCGAGTTCCCACGACCAGTCCTGCTCTACGGTCTGTGCCTGCCTGGGAAGCCTAATTGCGACTTTTTTCTTCGTCATTCTCGGCCCAACCCCCATTCGAAACGGTTTCGTGCTGTGCGCCGATCAACGACGCGTCGACGGCCCAACCCGGCACTGACGATAATCCGTTCCCCGCACCTAGGTTCGACGAAACCGAACTGACGGCCTTAGCGACCGGACTGGCCGAGGCCACGCTCAGATCAGGCCTGCGGCGCTGCCCATCTCGTCGATCTCGGGAATATGCAGCGCGAGCGCGCCGGTCGCGAAGCGCTGCACCTCGGCGTCGTCTGGCAGCAGATGCGGCTCGCGCATTCCGCCCGCCCACCCTGGCAGCTTGAACGCTGCCATCGCCATCTTGACCCAGCGATGCCCCCAGTTCGGGTTCCGTTCACCGACGAGCTGCACGAACCGCTTGATGTCTGCGTAGATCGCGCCCGCCTCGGCCAGGTCGCCCCGCTCCCAGCAGTCCATGTACCTTCTAAAGGTACGCGGAATGAAGTTCGCCTCGACGGCGGTTAAGCCGGTCGCCCCCATCGCGAACAAGTTGAGCGAGCCTGCAACCGTGACGTAGGTCTCCACCTCGCGCGCGAGGGCGTCCTTTAGGTTTATGAAGAAGATGTCATCGGATTGCCCGGCAAAATTCACCGTTACAACCTGCGGGAACTCGTTGCAGAGCTGAGCGACCACCCCCGCACTCGGCGAGTAGCCGATCGCGGTGTTGGGGGCGAGGGCGACGGGATAGTCGATCACCTCGAAGATGCGGGCGAAGTACTGGAAGTACTCGGCATCGTTCGGTCGAGCCACGTGCCAGGCGGGGGGACCGTAGATGTTCACGTGGTCCACTCCTGCTTCGACGCCGAGCCTGCATATCTCGATCGTGTCGAGCGCTGTGTGTCGTTCTGGTCCGTTTGCGCCGACGAACACCTTTCCCTTGCAGACCTCGACACCGAGCTCGTAGACGCGTGCGATCTCCTCTACCGACAACGTGAAACCCTCGAGCGGGCTCGAGCACATATAGACGCCGATATTGGCGTCGACGAAGCGCTGGAAAAGAGCTCGCATCGCGTCCTCATCGAGACGACCGTCAGGTGTGAACGCGGTCGTGTTCCGACAGTGCAGCTCCATCCGCCCCACCTCTCGCGATCTGATGCCACGCGGCGCGTCCGGGGCTCTGCGGAGCTTGTCGGAAGGGCGCGGATCTTCGCGACGGCAGCGTATGTCAACCCATTGGCTGCCGCAATTGATCTTCACTCCGCCAATAGCTAGACCCGCGCGGGCCTCTAACCAGGTCACTTGGAGGAAACCACTGGATTTTGAGCAGCGACTCGCACCTTGGCCAAAACGCAGCGATCCCCGCCTCGGAGCCGTTGATCGTTCTGGTGCAAGCAGAGCAGAGAGATGTATGCGAGGTCCCACAGAGTCTCCCTCTCCTCATGGGGCAAACAAAGCCCTGCACATCGCGCTCGAAGGCTTCATCCAAGCGAGGCGAGCTCGATGCAGCGAGCGCTACCACCGCGGCGACGATCAAACACCGCCCCACGGCCAATAGCGCTGGTGGAGTATGGTTTAACGCGTTCGCGATCGAAGGTGGGGTGGGCGATGCTGTCACAAGAGGACAACGAAATTCTCACGAGAACTGGGCCAGGCACGCTCATGGGCGCGCTGTTGCGCCGGTACTGGGTTCCTGCGTGCCTAAGCGAAGAGATCGCCGAGCCCGACGCACCGCCGGTACGCGTGAAGTTGCTCGGCGAGTCCTTGGTCGCATTTCGTGACACCAACGGCGACGTGGGTCTACTTGACGAGCTTTGCCCGCATCGGGGTACGTCGCTGTTCTTCGGACGAAATGAGGAGTGCGGCCTGCGTTGCGTGTATCACGGCTGGAAGTTCGATTCCACGGGGCAGTGCGTGGACCAACGAAGCGAGATCCGTAGCTTTGCGAGCCGCATCAAGGCCCGCGGCTATCCCACGCATGAGTCGGGCGGAATCATCTGGACCTACATGGGACCGGCGGAGTCGATGCCGGTCTTTCGCAATTTCGGGACCGAGACGCTGCCCAAAGAGTCGGTTACCGCGTCCAAGGAGTTTCTTGAGTGCAACTGGGTGCAGGCCCTTGACGGGGAGCTCGACAGCGCGCACATCTCGAACCTGCACAGCTTTCGCGCGATGAGCGAGATCGAGCCAGATGGCACCGACGAGCCGGGTTACCCCTCGAACTTCGAGTCAATGCGATTCTGGGACTTCGATCCGAAGCCTCGTCTCGAGATCGACGAGACCTGGTACGGCTTCCGCTACGCGGGACTCCGAAAGACTCCGAACGGCCACACCCACGTCCGAGTGACCGCTTGCGTGCTGCCATTCTCGGCGCTCATCGCGTCGATCCCCTTCGGCACTCGCCAGATTGCGGTCATTCCTCGTGACGACGTGACCGCGCTTCGCTACACCTTCGCGACCCAGCCGCCGAGCAACCCTCGAAACCTGGGCGGACCCGCATTTTTCAACGAGCCGAGCTACCCCTATGTGCAAAATTCGCAGTCAGGTGTACTTGGTCGCCCCTACACAATGGACAACGACTACCTCGTTGATCGTGAGACACAGCGCTCGGTGAGCTTTTCCGGCATTCCGAACTTCAAGAGCCAGGACCTGATGGCGACCGAGACTGCCGGGCCGATCTACGACCGGACGCTCGAACACCTCGGAGGAACCGATACGGCGGTCGCGCACTATCACGACCTGTTGATCAATTCGGCGAAGGACCTCGCACTTGGCAAGGAGCCGCCGGCGATCGCGGAGCACCTCGATTACCGCGAGATCCGCTCGGCGGAAAAGGTTCTCGCTCCGGACGAGGACTGGCGCCTGCTCGGAACGAGTGCGGACCCAATCGTCCAAGAGGTCACGCGCGGAAGCGAATCGGAGCAACGCTAAACCCCAACCGAGCTGGCCCGAGCCAGAAGTCAAGCGGCAGCGACTCGGCACGACGGAGTCGCGAGGGACGACGCGTCAGGTCTCGACGCCAGCCGAAATGTCGCTAGCACTGCAGCGTGGCTGCGGCTAACGCTCTGGACTAAGCCTCGAGGTTAGGAAAACCGCTCTCAAGATCGAGGTTCACGCGCCGTGCGAGTCGCAATCATTGGCCAACAGCCGTTCGGCAAGGCCGTCCTAGAAGCGTTGCTCGGGCGTGGCGACGACGTTGCCGGGGTCTTTTGCGCACCCGAAGGTGCAGGCTCGCGACCTGACGCGCTGCGAGCTGCCGCCGAAGCGCTCGGCCTCAACGTGATTCAACTGCCGAGCTTGCGAGGCGATGCCGCGCACGTGGCGATCCGAGACCTTGACGTGGACCTCGCGGTGATGGCCTACGTATTGCAGTTCGCTCCACAGTCGTTGCTCGAAGTCCCTCGTCACGGAACGATCCAGTACCACCCGTCCCTCTTGCCAAAGCACCGTGGGCCGAGTTCGATCAACTGGCCGATCATCAAGGGCGAGACGTATACCGGCCTGACGATCTTTCGCCCAACCGACGGACTCGACGAAGGTCCGATAATTCTTCAAAAAGTCGTCGACATCACACCAGAAGACACCGTCGGGACCCTTTATTTCAACCGCCTCTTCCCCCTCGGCGTTGACGCCCTCGTGGAAGCTGCCGATCTTGTGTTCTCGGGTCGCCATCGCGAGCGCTCCCAAGACGAGAACGAAGCAACCTACGAGGGGTGGTGCCGCGACGAATCTGCCCGGATCGACTGGAACCACCACGGCGACCTGATCTACAACCTCATTCGAGGTTGCGACCCATCGCCGGGCGCTTGGACCCGCCTCGAAGGAGAGAAGCTCTACTTCTTCGACGCCAAGAAGACGCTGACGCGCCGGTTTGCCGACGTCGTCGGCCAGCCCGGCGAAGTCCTGGGCTTTGATGAGGAACGTGCGCTCGTTGCGGTCCGCGGCGGCGTGTTAGAGATTGCTCGCGTTCGTATTGGCTCGGATCCAAAAGGTGGCGCTGCCACCGTTCTTCGATCGATCGGAGTCACTGCGGGCACCGTCATGGACTCCTAGGTCAGAAAACGGCGCCAAAGGGTGCTGCGCAGGACCGGGCGGCGAGCCGGCAAAGAGAATGCCGGTAGAACTGAGCGACATCGCTCCGACAAATCTGGGCGACGGCCGCAATTCGACCCACCGCCCTCCCCTTGGCAAGCCGGCGATAAGTGCCGCTGAGCTGGGCAACAGGTCGCTAAAGGCGCTTCGAACGACGAACTGTCTACCCGACGCACCCGCGCGCGGGCGGCGAAACAGCTCATCTCGCGCTTGCAACTCGTCGCCTCGGTCGAGCTCGAGCCGCGCCGCTGTCGGAATATGCGCGCTAACGAGAGCGTTGTTTAATCACCACGTAAGTGAAGTTTGGAGAGTAGATGACCGAATACCAAGAAAATCTGCCACTTATGCCGATCACCCAGGGGGTCGTATTCCCCGGCATGCTCGTGCCGCTCGCGCTCGAGACCGACGAAGCGCGCGCCGCCGTCGAGGCGGCGGGGTCGGCAGGTGGCCGGCTCGTGCTCGTGCCGCACATTGATCGCCGTTACTCGTCGGTCGGCGTTGTCGCCGAGATCGTCCAAGCTGGCGAAGCTGATGGTGGGACGAGCGTTGTGGTGGTTCGCGGGGAGCGCCGGGTGAGTATTGGCGCCGCTGCGCCTACTACCGGAGACGCACTGTGGGTAAGTATCGAAGCAGTCGCACCGGACTACCGCAACGAAGCAGTCGACGAACTTGCCCGCGAGTACCGCGCCGTCCTCGAGAGCACCCTTGTGTCTAGAGGCGCTCGACAACTCGCTGAGCAGCTGCGGCAAGTGAGCGACCCGGGACAGACAGCAGATCTCGCCGGCTACTCCCGCGACTTGAGCCTTGAGCAGAAAGTCCAGGTTCTCGAGACACTTGACGTCGAGGAGCGGCTGCGGCTCGTTCTCGGCTGGGCTCGGGAGGTCCTAGCTGACCTCGCACTTCGTGACCGGATCAAGGTCGACGTCGAAGAGAGCCTGGAAAAGACACAGCGCGAGTTCCTGCTGCGGCGCCAACTAGAAGCGATCCGCAAGGAACTGAACACCCTCTCCGGCGAGGCCGAGGACGACGAGCGGGAGGACTACCGAGCCCAGCTCGCTTCCCGCAACCTGCCCGAGAAGGTCCGCGCGGCAATCTCGCGCGAGCTCGACAAGCTCGAACGTACCAACGAGCAGAGCCCTGAGCAGGGCTGGATCCGCACATGGCTCGATACGGTCTTCGAACTGCCATGGGGGGAGGAGTCTCCCGACCGCCTCGACATCGCCGAGGCCAGCTCGATCCTCGATGCCGACCACGATGGCCTTCGCGACGTCAAGGACCGCATCTTGGAGCATCTGGCAGTAAAGAAACTCCAAGACGAGCGATCGATCACGCCCGTCGGTCGAGGTAGTGGCGCGATCCTCGCCCTTGTCGGTCCCCCAGGAGTGGGCAAGACCTCGCTTGGAGAGTCAATCGCCCGCGCGCTCGGGCGCTCCTTCGCACGGGTCGCCCTCGGCGGCGTGCACGACGAAGCCGAGATCCGTGGCCACCGTCGCACCTACGTCGGTGCGCAGCCGGGTCGCATCGTGCGAGCATTTCGCGAGGCAGGAACGATGAACCCCGTGATCCTCCTCGACGAGGTCGACAAGATGGGCAGCGACTACCGGGGAGATCCCTCCTCGGCCCTGCTCGAGGTCTTGGACCCTGCCCAGAACCACACGTTCCGCGACCACTACCTAGAAGTCGACTTGGACCTCTCCAAGGTGCTGTTCATCGCTACTGCCAATGTGGCTGACACGATCCCCGGACCCCTCTACGACCGCCTGGAGGTGATCCGCCTGGACGGGTACACCGAGGCCGAGAAGGTCGCGATCGCTCGCAACCACTTGCTCCCCCGCCAACTAGAGCGAACTGGGCTGCGAGCCGAAGAAGTGACGATCGACGACGAGGCGTTGTCCGGGATCGTCGCCGACTACACCCGGGAGGCAGGTGTCCGCTCGCTCGAACGCGAGCTTGGCCACCTGCTCCGAAAAGTGGCGACCAAGATCGCTTCGGCGAGCGTCGACACTCCCGTCGAAGTGACGGTGGCTTCGCTTCGAGAGTGGCTAGGCAGGCCGCGCTTCTTCTTCGAGGCAGCGGATCGAACTGCCGTCCCTGGCGTCGCGACGGGCCTGGCCGTGACAGGAGCAGGTGGTGACGTGCTCTTCATCGAGGCGACCTCTATCGAGGGCCGAGAGGGCCTGACCCTTACCGGCCAACTCGGTGACGTGATGAAGGAGTCCGCAGAGATTGCGCTCTCTTACGTCACCTCACACGCCGCCGAACTCGGCATCGACCGAGCGGCGTTCGAGAATCGTCGATTCCACATCCACGTGCCGGCGGGCGCGGTTCCAAAAGACGGCCCATCGGCTGGAGTCACGATGACCAGCGCGCTCACGAGCCTCTTAACCGGACGACCGGTTCGACCAGTCGTCGGGATGACTGGTGAGATCACGCTGCAAGGAAGAGTCCTCCCGATCGGTGGAATCGTGCAGAAGGTTCTGGCCGCTCACCGCGCCGGGTTAACAGAGGTCATCTTGCCCAAACGCAATGGCGCCGAGCTCGAGGATCTGCCCGAGGGCGTTCGTTCGGCGATGACCTTCCATCTGGCGGAGAATGTCTCCGACGTCCTTTCGATCGCACTTGCCCCTGAGACGACCAAGGACGCCCCGACGGAGTGGCTGGCCGAGCACGCCGCTGCCTAGTCGCGCTTTCGCCGATGCACGCCCTAGTGCGGTGTGCGCCGCCATCACGAGCGAAGAACAGTCGAGCGTGATGAAGTGAATGACCGGCTCATCGGCAGACATTGTGCCGATGAGACGGTCAGTCTTCGACAACTACGACCCGGCTCGAATCTACGAGCCTCACCTCGGGACGGTCATTTCCTCGCTCCAGCTCACCACCAACTACCAAGTCGCGAAGCCGATGAGCTAACCAGAACCAGGGCGAAGACGTCATCATCGACGGCTCGGTCTCGAACCTCCGGCGAAAGAGATCTTCGGCGGATAGACGCCCCGAGGCCGTACATCCGCACCGTGCCGCAGCCAAGCGAGCGGACGAGCTCGCCAGGGCGTCGCGGCCAACCTACAGTCGAGACGATCCGCAACCAGGAGGCTGATGTATATGGACGAAGCTCGAGCGAAAATCCTGCTCGACGAGGAGCGGGCTCGCATTCAAGCGCTGCTGCAGGAGACAACTGCGGCGGCTGCGAACGACCGGGCCGGTGCTAACGAGGATGGGGACATGAGTGATCCTGCGGAGTCCCTCATCTCGGAGGGCACCGACGACGCGGTCGCTGCGGAACTGGCGCTTCGCTTAGAAGCACTCGACCGCGCGGAGGAGCGCCTACGTGCCGGCACGTTCGGACGCTCAACCCGTAGCGGCACCGTCATTCCCGACGATCGCCTCGAAGCAGATCCCGCCGTCGAGCTCACTGTGGCTGAGGCCGCGGAGTAAGAGTGACGCCGCTCGCCCCTTGAGCTCTCACTTGGCCTCAGATCGAACGCAAAATCCCGTCCGGGCTGACGCGCGCTTCCCACTCCGCATACTCGACCATCACGCCACCTTCGACTGATTCACTTCCAAAGCACGCGGTGTCCAGGGAGGAGTCCTCTCCGAGGTCATAGTCAGGCACGTAGACGTTTACGGTCGGCCGGACGACGTCGTCTTTGGTCCACAAAGTGAAGATCCGTGTCTCTGGAAGATCACCGCGATATCTGACGTAGCCGTCCAGGATTCGCCTACAGCCGTCCATGGAAGCCCCCTTGCAAGGTGAGCGCCAATAAGAGACATACCCGGTAGCGGCGAATTTAGGCACTCATGCGGTGCGCACGTGCCTGAGTCGCGTTCGTCAGGGCTGAGTCCGGCTGCGACAAGACCGCTACCGGTCACCCGCCATGGAGTGCTGTCGCGCTTGGACAGCGAGCAGGGTCGCGGGTTCGTCAGCTCCCCTTACAGGCCATCTACATGGGTCGAAGCCGCCGGAGTGCTGCTCGCAACCCGACTGAATGAATCCGCGATCGAACACCTGGCCGCTGCTCACAACCTGTTGGTGAACGGGCGCGGTCACCCGGATCCGTGTTCTAAGGGATCAGGACGATCTTGCCGCGGGTGTGCCGCTCCTCGAGCTCCGCGTAGGCGTCGCGTACCTTTTCGAGCGGGTACGTCTTCGCGATCGGGATCTCGATTTTCCCGGAGGCGACTAAACCGGCCATCTCGGCGAGCACTTCTGTCGTCGAAGCGTCCCCGCTTCCCTCGACCTTCGCCCCGATCTCTAGTGCTCGCTCACGCGAGATGATCGTCTCGATGCGGTCAGGCGGGACTCCGAGGTCGACCGCGAGATCGAGGTACTGCGGCCCGAACAGATCGATGAATGCGTCGATCTCCCTCGGCGCAGCGGCCCGCAGCTTGGCGGCGAGTCCGTCACCGTAAGCGACGGGGATGACGCCATGGGCCCGTAACCAGTCATGGTTGCTCTCAGACGCGATACCGAGCACGATCGCGCCCTTGGTCGCGAGCAGTTGGACGACGACGGCTCCGACTCCACCTGCCGCGGCCGATACCACGACGACGTCGCCCTCGCCAGCCTCGACAGCTCGTACCGCGGCGTAGGCCGTGCACCCGACTACGTACATCGAGCCGGCGACCTCCCAACTCAGCTGCGGCGGCTTACGGATCAGCTGGGTGACCGGAACTGCGACATACTCGGCGTGACTCGAGCGTCGCCACGACCAGCCAAGAACCTCGTCCCCAAGCGCGAAGTCGGTGACCGCGTCACCGACAGCAGTAATGACTCCGGCTAGGTCGCTGCCCTCACCGGACGGGAACGTCGCAGGGAACCGTGCGGCCAGCGCTCCGGAGCGAATCGACGCCTCGCCTGGGTTGATCCCAGCAGCGCGCACCTCGACGACGACCTCATCAACTGCCGGCGACGGAACCTCGACGTCAGCTACATAGAGGACGTCCCGGTCCCCATAGTGATCGAATTGCACTGCTCGAGCCATGACGTCTCCTTCTCGTTTCGGTTCTTCCCGCAGTGTCGGTATAGCCAGATGTCGCACCGACCGATCGCGTTTGCCGACCGGCGAGATCGCAAACACTTACCAAGAGGCGCTCTGCGATCGCGGAGGATTCCCGTCGACTCAAGAGATCACTCCGGGCACTCCTTCGACCTCGCCGTCGATCGCGCGATCAGAGCGATTTCACCGGTATCGCCTCGTCGCTCAAGGGAGGGTAGATCTTTCAATGTGAGTCCGGGGCTCTGCGGAGCGAGCGACGAATCATCTGACGCATCCCCCGGTTGAGTCACGATCGCCACCTGCTCCGTCGTCGGGGTGCGGAGCAGCTCGCGGGAGCCCTCGAGCACCGCGGTATCTGGAGTCGGGTTCCTTAGTGTGAGGAGCGTGAGGCCTGCAGCAATAAGTGGCAGGCACAAAGTTACGAGGAACGCCACATGGATTCCATGCGTTCCACCTGCAACGCCACCGCCGCCAGATCGTGTTGCTGCAGCAGCCACGGTAGCGATAGCGGCGAGCCCAGTGGCACCACCGAGCTGCAAGGACATGTTGAAAAGCCCCGCCGCGATCCCCTGGTCCTCGCGTCGGACTCCCGCAGTCGCGGACAGCGCGATCGGCACGATGACGAGCCCTTGACCAAACGAGCGGATGAGGAGCGGGACGGCAAGCGTCGCGAAGAAACTCTGGTGCGCCGGTAGCTGGGTCATCCAAGCCGTGCCGACAGCGACGAGGCAGAAGCCGATGAAGATGATTCGCCGCGGGCCGAGGCGCCCGACTAGTCGGCTCGCAACTCGGGCACCCACTCCGAAGCCGAGCGGCATCGGGAGTGTCGAGAGCCCAGCACGTAGTGGCGAGAATCCCCAGACCTGCTGCATGAAAAGTGGCGCCAGAAAGCCCGTCGTCGCGCCTGCGGACTGCTGGAAGATCGCGAGCACGTTCGCAACGGCTGACCGCCGTCGGAGCAGGCCAAGCGGTAACAGCGGCTCTTTCGTGCGTCGCTCGATCAGGTAGAACACCACGAGCAGCACCGGCGCGGCGATGAATGCCGCGAGCGTGGCCGTCGAGGTCCAGCTCGTCGACTGCGCTTCGCCGAGTCCGTAAATGACAAGCCCGAGGCCAAGCGTGACCGTGACGGCGCCTGGTACGTCGAGGCGCCGACGAGGTGCGGCATCAGGGAGCGTGTTTGGAAGCACGATCGCTGCGCCGGTGACGACGAGCGCGGCAACGGGCACGTTTACGAAGAAGATCCACCGCCATCCGAGAAGGGAGGTGATGACGCCGCCGAGGAGCAAGCCGACGAGCCCACCGATCGATCCGGTAACTGCCCACATGCCGTAGGCACGTTGGCGAGGTCGTCCCTCGGGAAAGCTCACGGCAAGCAGTGAGAGCACCGTTGGCGACACCAAGGCAGCGCACAGACCCTGTGCCGCGCGTGAGGCGATCAGCTCGGTGGGATTCTGCGAACAACCGGCGCAAAGCGACGTCACCGCGAAGCCGATGACGCCCCACATGAAAAGGCGCCGGCGACCAAATAGGTCAGCCATCCTTCCGCCAAGTAGTAAGAAACCCCCAAAGGTCAGTGCATACGCGGTGATCGTCCACTGCAGGTTGCCCGAGTTGAAGTGGAGCGCCCGTTCGATAGTCGCATTCGCGATGTTGACGACATTGATATCGATCGCCAACACGAGCTGCGCGGAACACATGATCGCTAGCAGCAGGCCGCCGAAACGGGGGCCGCGGGAAGATTCGTCAGCGTCGGCGGGCGTCATCGAATCCTGCCGTGCTGCACGCTCCATCGTTCACCGGGGTAGGGGTGCGAGCGCCTAGGGCCCTTGCCGAGGTAGTTCCCGCGACGCTTACCGCGATCCCCCGGTCGCTCCGAGGCCGTGCTCCAAAAACGCTTCGAGGGACTGGGCCCCGAAAGGTCCTCTCGGTCGCTCCGTCCTCGTTTTGCCCGGAGTACGCATTACTTCTGCCAGAGTTTCTTGGTCGCGAGTCGCGCTCCTTCCGCAAGCGCGGCAAGCTTGGCCCAGCAGACCTCTCCCGGACGGACGCGGGCCATACCGCAGTCGGTTCCCGCGATGACGTTTTCTCGTCCCACGCAGCCGGCGTAGAGCTCGATCCGCCACGCCACGAGCTCTGGGTGCTCAACGTGATCGGTCACGTGACTCACCACGCCGGGCATGAGCAGTTTCCCCTCAGGCAGCCGAACGTCCTCCCAGACCCTCCACTCGTGCTCATGCCGAGCGTTCGCGGCCTCGACGGAGTAACACTGCGCCTTCACCTTCAACATGACGTCCACGATCTCGGTGAGCGGGATGTCGTTGACGTGCGGCCCTCGCAGCGAACCCCAGCAGGTGTGGAATCGCACGAGCTCCTCGGGGATGTCCCGTAGTGCGTGGTTGAGCGCCTCGATCCGCAGCTCGGCGTATTTTCGATAGTCGGCGAACTCCATGCTCGGAAACATCTGCCAACCGTCTGCAAGGTCAGGATCGTCGATCTGAATAATGATCCCTGCGTCGGCGATGGGCTTGTACTCGTCGTGCAACATGTCGGCGATCGCGAAGAGAAAGCTCTCGTCATCTGGGTAGAACTTGTTCCAGAGCCAGTGCTCGATGTTCCCCGGTGAGACGACGGGCAGGTAAGGCTCTACGTCGAAGCCGACGACCGCACTATTTAGCCGCGCGATATCAGCAGCTATCGTCGCTCCTCCGGTGTAGCTAAGCGGCCCCACACAGAAGTACGGATTCGGGCCGAAACCACCACCACCTCCGGTAGCAACCGAGGACGAGGGATAGTACGTGGGGAACAGCATCGCGTCTCGTTCGTTCATGCGAAGATGCGGTTCGACCTCGCCAGGCTGAACCAGACGTCGCTCGATGCCCGACATGCGGCTTGGGGCATACAGCTGAAAACCGCCCCGCTTGGAGAATTCGCCGTCGTTCACAACGTCGAGCCCAACCTCGACCTGGGTCGCGACGACTTCCCTCACCGCGGCCGGCAGCTCGTCCTCGTAGGCGCCTTCCCCTTCGGCGCCGGCGTCAAAATGCTGCTGAAGACGTGCAGGCCGCGGCAACGTCCCTGCGTTTGACGAGAGAATGTGATCGGTACTTGCCCTCATTTAAGGCCTCCCCCACGTCGGTTCGACGTGCCACCTGGATCCTATTTGTTCCGCAGCAGATAGCTCGAAAACTACTGACGCTCGAGCGAGCCGTATCTCGCGAAACGTCGAGTTCCGACCTGAAAGGCCGCCTACGCCTCGGCCGCTTGCGCTTGAAGATTGACGCTCCGCGCCCGTCCGGAAGGGGCTTTTCGCCGGGCTTCTCGCCCTGGGGCGAGTCGCTGCTTAGCGCAGCGAACTCAGGAGGCGCCCGTCGCGCTCAGTCACGGTGATACGACGGCTGCAAGCCGTATACAGGAGTCGGAATCTCCTCGTACCTGGCCTTCAATTGCAGCGACAAATACTGTGAGTAGAACCGCGATTGCTGCAGGTTGCCCCCGTGAAACCAGAGCCCATCTTGTTGTGTCGGCTTCCACATGTTGCGCTGTTCGCCCTCCCATGGGCCAGGATCCTTGGGCGTGTCCGATCCGAAGCCCCAAACCTTGCCTACCTTGTCGGCGACCTCTTGGCTGACGAGATCGGCCACCCAACCATTCATAGAGCCGTATCCCGTCGCGTAGACGATGACATCTGCTGCGAGCTCCACGCCGTTGTCGAGCACCAAGCCATCGCGCGTGATCTCCACGACCTGACCTGCCACGAGCTTGATCCTGCCGTCTATCACCAGTTGAGATGCACCTACGTCGATGTAGTAACCCGAGCCACGCCGGAGATACTTCATAGCTAGACCCGTCCCGTCCGGACCGAAATCAAGCTGGAATCCAGCGGTCTCCAAATCGCTGTAAAACCCGGCGTCCATCTCACGAATCTTGTCCCAGAGCGGCTTTTGCGCCTGGGCGAGAATCCGGTAGGGCATCGATGCGCCAATGAGATCCGCCTTGGCGGCAGTAACGCCCTTTTGAACCGCTTGCTCCGAGTAGCTGTCGCCAAAGACAACGCTCATCAGCGTCTCCGAACGCGCCACGGTTGTACTCGATCGCTGCACCATGGTGACGTCAACACCCGACTCATAGAGGGCGGCACAGATGTCATGAGCGGAGTTGTTCGAACCGATAACCACAACTTTCTTGCCCTTGTAGGGATCAGGCCCCGGGTGCCGTGAAGAGTGGTGCTGCTCGCCGGCGAACGTGTCGGCGCCCTTTAGCTGCGGGATGTTCGGTTTTCCTGACATCCCGGTCGCGAAGATGAGGTGCTTGGGTCGAAGCGTGATCTCTTCGCCGTCTTTCTCGACGACGACCGACCACTCCTTTGCTGACTCGTCGTATATGGCCTGCTTGGCAGTCGTGCTCGACCAGTAGTTGAGCTCCATGACCTTCGTGTACATCTCCAGCCAATCGCCGATCTTGTCCTTTGGAGAAAAGACCGGCCAGTTGTCCGGGAAGTCGATGTACGGCAAGTGGTCGTACCAAACTGGGTCGTGCAAACACAGCGATTTGTAGCGCTTGCGCCAGGAGTCTCCGGCCCGCTCATTTCGCTCGACGATGATCGTCGGTACGCCCAGTTGTCGAAGGCGCGCACCGAGCGCGATGCCCGCTTGACCGCCACCGATGATGACGGTGTAGGGCTGAACCGCCACACCGAGCTCCACCGCCTCCTGGTCTCGCAGTTCCTTCCAGGTCTTCCCGCCTACGTGTACGCCGTGTGGTGCCCCGAGCGGTCGGGTGAATCCGGTTGCTTCTTCGTGCCCCTTCAGCTCGATCATCGTCGTCATGAGGGTCCAGAGCTTGCCGTCCAGCAGACGCATGAAGCCGTAACCCCGGGCGAGATCGGTTTCGAACGAGATCCATGCCTCTACGACGGCGCCGGATTCGACTGACGCCTTCTCCTCGACGACACGCCAGTTGTACGGAGCGACGCGCGCTAGGCACGACGTCAGCATGTCTCGAACTTGATCCCGCCCCTCCAGCGTCTTGATATTCCAGGTAAAAGCGATGAAATCGCGCCAGTAACACACGTCCGCGAAGTGCTCAACAACGGCTTCCACGTCCTTGGCCGACAGCGCAGCTTCAAAGGACGCGAGAAACGTCTGCGTACTCGATGTGACAGCCGTATCGGGAATCGGAGTCCCTCCAGTGGTTTCGGATCCACGCGTACCTTATCCCTGGCCCCAGCCCACCTCTACAACGTGCCGCAGCCCTGAGGGGACTCGACTACCTGCCGCGGCCGCACCGTGCCCGGCCGCGATGCGCGCAATCAGGGCCCGCGTCTCACTACCCCTGAAGGGCACGCCGGCACCATCCTGTACGGCTCGGGGCGAACCACAAGACACTGTGAGCTGGCGCGACTCCACGAACCTCATCCGGCAGAATTCGGGCCCTTCCAGGTCACTAATGTCTTTGACAAATGGACTCGATACGAAGAGACCCTGCAATTGGCTGATAGCTCGCTACCAACCGCGTTACGCGGCCTTGCTGTCACGCAAGTTGCATTCTTGGTCGCGGATCTCGCGGCAGGGGTCGAGACATGGAGCTCCGCGCTCGGCAAATCTGACTGGCTTATCTATACCTACGGCCCAGATACCGTGCCCAACCAGACCTTTAGAGGCGAGCCGGGCAACTTCAAGATGCGGCTCGCACTCTCTGGGACAAGTCCCCAATTGGAGCTGATCGAGCCGCTGGAAGGTCCTTCGATTTATCACGAATGGCTCGAAGACCACGGCTTCGGAGCCCATCACCTCGGTTTTCATGTGCCGCACCTAGAACCCATTGCAACGACCTTGGCCGCCGAAGGTTTCTCGCCGGTCCAGGCGGGTTCGGGCTACGGCGTTGACGGAGACGGGGCGTTTGCCTACTACGACCTCATCGATGCCCTCGGTCTTTACGTCGAGATCATCGAGGCACCTGGACGGCGGAGACCTAGCGAAAGCTTGTAGCAGTCTCCAGAGAGCGGCACGAAGATGAGCGTCGGGAGCATCGTGGGAAAGCGGCGCATGAAGCGAGCGTCCCGAGCACCGTTCAGGTCCTCAGCGCGTTGGTACCTCGGGCATTCTTTCAAGAATGGCTAGTAGATCTTCCTCCGGCAATCCCAAATCGATTGACTCGCCGTACGGTTGCGGCCAATTTTTTCCCGTGTGCCAGTACACCTCGACTCGATTGCCTTCTGGATCGAAGAAGTAGCAACCAAACGCGTTTCCGTGGCTCACAACTCGGTCGATCAGATAGCCCCGCTCGTTGATCTGCGCGTAAAAGGCCCGCAGGTCCGCGAGTGAGTCGACCGTGAACGAGATCTGTTGAGCATCGGAGTGGCGCGCCTCATCCCTCATCAGGACGAGCTCGTGATGCTCTTCTTCAGGTCGAGTGCTCAAAAAAACAATGTCGTCTCCCGCAGCGCGATCGCTCACGGTCATGCCCAAGAACGTCGAGTAAAACTCAATCATCGGCTCGGGATCTTTGACGTAGATCCCGACATGGCCAAGTCCAGTCACTGTTGGCATCGCTCCCCACCTCCATCGCTTGGGCCTAACCCACCCACCGTTGGGCTAGCAAAGGTCAACCCATCTGACCCGCCTCGCGAGCTCGCTTAGACGATGCTACTCACGGGGAGAAGATCCACCCGCTGTGACTCGGCTCAACTCCGGGAACGGCCCCGGTGTCCAGGTCGCGGAGGCCACCGGGCACTTAGACATGATCGAGAGTCCCTTTTGCGCGCCTGGGGCCGCGCCGGTGGTAGTAAGGCGGCATGGGAACTATCCATGTCGCTGCAGAACGCCTGATCCCGGCATCGCCCGCCACCGCATACCGCTACCTCGCCGACATGCACGAGCACGAGCGATTCCTCCCGCCTGCGTTCTCAAAATTCACCGTCGAACAAGGCGGCGTCGGCGCAGGCAGCGTGGTCGCCTTCACGGTCACCGCCGGAGGACGAAGTCGTCCGTACCGGATGACCGTCTCCGAGCCCGCGGCCGGGATGCTCGTGGAAACCGACACTAACTCGAGCCTCGTGACCACCTTCAGCGTCACCGCGCACGGCGACGACGCCCTGGTGAAGATCGCGACGACCTGGCAGGGTGCGGGCGGGGTCGGCGGATTCTTCGAACGACGATTCGCCCCGAAGGTGATGGCCAAACTCTACGCCGACGAGCTCGACCGATTCGCTTTGTTCGTGAGCGAGCGGGCGGTCGAGAGCGCGAGGGTCGATGAAGCTGGCGAGGAGTCCTTCCCGGCGAGCGACCCTCCCGCCTACTGATCGGAGAAGTCGACGCGGTCCTAACAACTGTCCTCGACAGATTCGCTCAGGCAGAATCTCTAGATGGCGAACTCTTCGACCGAACGCGACCTCGAGGTCCTCACCTGGGGCGACTTCGGTGTCGGAAGCCGGCTGCTCGCGACCGATATCGCAGCGAGCGGTTTCGCTCCGGATCTCGTGCTCTGCATCGCCCGCGGTGGCCTCCCGGTCGGCGGGGCGCTCGCGTACGCGCTCGATGTGAAGAACTGCGCAGCTATCAACGTCGAGTTCTACTCGGGCCTTGGTCAACGGATGGAGGTGCCGGTCGTCCTCCCGCCGACGCCGCCACTGGTCGACCTAGCAGGGCTGAAGGTGCTCCTCGCCGACGACGTCGCGGACTCCGGCGAGACGCTCGCGCTCGTCACCGGACTCGTTCGACCGCACGTGGCCGAGTTGCGAAGCGCCGTGCTCTACAAAAAGCCGCGATCGATCTCCGAGCCGGACTTCTTTTGGCGCAGCACCGATCGGTGGATCGCGTTCCCGTGGTCCGCCGATGGACCGGTGACCGCGTCATGAAGCGCGCTATCCGCTCCCCGGGGCCAGGCTGCAGCGTCGAGTGGCCACCTCGCCAGCCTCAAGGGACGGCCCGAGAGCCCGAAGGTGGCGCGGCCCTCCCCTCAGCAGGTGATACTCGATTGAATGCCTGTCCGCGTAGTCCGTGCGCTGTGCTCGGACAGATCCGATACGAGGTTCCGAAATGGCAAATGAATTGGGTGCGGCTCCCCTGGAGGGCTGGTTGAGTACGGCGGTGTAGGGGTTGGAGCTGGGTGTTTGGGTGTGTCGAGGCCGAGAAGGCTCTTGAGCGTGGGCGACGTCGGGCGGGGATCGCTCCTGCGAGGGAGTTATGT
>DATCDR010000016.1:0-60264 GCA_036510575.1 Acidimicrobiales bacterium
GCGAAGCGCCGGAAGTCGCAGACCTCACAGACGATCGTCAGTGCGCCGAGATAGTCGATCCCCCGGTAGGCGGCGAGGCGGTGGACGGGCTCGGCGAAGGGTGCTTCGTCGAAGTAGGGGGCGACCTCGGCGGTGATCGCCTGGAGCGTCACGTCCCGCTCGGCGACCGCCGCGCGGTAGAAGGAGAAGGCGCTCTCGGTGGCCTGGTCGGCGAAGTGGCGCGAGCTGATCCACTCCTCGTGCTTAGCGGTCCACGCCGTCTGCTCGCGATAGATCTCGTTGTGGCGAAGCAGGAACGAGCCGAGACGCTGGCGTGCACGGCGTCGATCCTCGACGACGACCTGGCGGGCGCGGCACAGGTCGCGGATTCCTTCCTCGACAGGCGTCGGCACGCGGATCGCGGTGAGCTCGCCGGCGCGGTGAAGGCGCGCGAGACGCCTGGCGTCGCGACGGTCGGTCTTTACCCGGTCACCGGGTGCCTTCGGGATGAGCGAGGGGGCGACGACGTCGGTGCGGACGCCGATGGAGGTGAGCAATCGAGAAAGGTCATAGCCCGTCGGCCCGGCCTCGTAGCAGGCGAAGAGATCGCGAGGGTCTCCGAGGCGGGCGATCAACCGGCGGACCGACGCTTCGTCGTGCGCGATCTTCTCGGTGTCGGGCTCGAGCTCATCGGGGCGCAGGATCGCCACGGCGATGGAGTTCTTCGCCACATCGAGGCCCAGATGAATACGGCCTCGGTCGATAGTCTTTGTTGTTGGCACGGTTGGCTCCCCTCTGTGTGTGGCTCCGTACATGCCGAGAGTGTGGACGATCCACGTCTTTCTCGCTGACGGGAGCCGGCCGTTCCATTACAACTTGACAGTGCACCGCTCGCCTACCACCATCTCGCAGATGGCCACGACGATGCCCGAGAATGGCGCGCGAACCCTCGTCGAACTGTTCAAACAGGCCAAGCCGGACAATCTCGGCACTCCCCTCTTGACGCTCGAGGACGGCTCTGTTCTCACCTATCGCGACGCGGACAAGAGATCGGCGCAACTAGCCCATCTATTGCTCGCCGAAGGCGTGCAGATCGGCGACCGCGTCGCGGTCCAGATCGAGAAGTCGCCGACGGCGATCTGGACGTACCTCGCATGCCTTCGCGCCGGCGCGGTGCTGCTGCCGATGAATCCTGCGTACACACCCGATGAGGTCGCCTACCTCCTCGGCGATGCGACGCCGAAGGTCGTCATCGCCGACCCGGGGTCCCCCGCAGCTGCGCTCTCGTCCAATGCATTTACGTGTGCGGCAGATGAGTCCGGCTCGCTCGCCGATTCCATCGCGACGCTCTCGCCCGAGTTCGACGACCGACCAGTCGGTCCAGACGATCCCGCGATTCTCCCCTATACGAGCGGCACGACTGGCCGACCGAAGGGTGCGCCGCTCTCCCAGCACAATCTCTCTTCGAATGCCGAAGCACTGATCGCCACCTGGGGATTCACCGACGAGGACATCTTGATCCACATCCTTCCGCTGTTCCACGTCCATGGACTCGTCGTCGGGCTCAACTGCGTGTTCGGCGCGGGGGCTCAGATGCGCTTTTACTCGCGCTTCGTCCCCCAAGACGTCATCGATGCCTTCGCCGACTCGACCGTGATGATGGGCGTCCCGACCCACTACCACCGCCTGCTCGCCGAGGAGCGACTCAACGAGGCGTCGTGCGCGCCGATGCGACTGTTCATCTCTGGCTCAGCACCGCTGCTCGCGCCGGTGTTCAACGAGTTCAGTCGTCGAACCGGCAAGCCGATTCTCGAGCGTTACGGCATGACCGAGACTGCGATGATCTGCTCCAATCCCCTCGACGGGGAGCGAAGAGCAGGAACCGTCGGCTTTCCGCTCCCAGGCGTCGAAGTCCGAGTCGCGGATGAGACGACAGACAAACCGATCGAGACCGGAAAGATCGGCGCGATCCAGGTCCGCGGCCCGAACGTCTTTTCCGGCTACCTAGGTCGTCCCGAGCTGAACGCGACCGAGTTCTGCCCGGATGGATTCTTCCGCACCGGCGACCTCGGTGCCTTCAGCGATGACGGCTACCTGTCGATTCTTGGGCGCTCGAAGGACCTCGTCATCTCTGGAGGGTTGAACGTCTATCCAAAAGAGGTCGAGGATGTCCTCGACAATCTGCCAGGAGTCGAGGAGAGCGCGGTCATCGGCATCGCCGATCCTGACTTCGGCGAAGCAGTCGTAGCGGCAGTCGTCCCCGAGCCCGATGCAGCGCTTGACCCGGCAACGCTTCGTGCCGAGGCGCGCGAACGACTTGCCCCCTACAAGGTTCCAAAACACGTCGTGATCGTTGACGCGCTGCCGAGGAACACGATGGGCAAGGTCGAGAAGTCGCGACTTCGCGACCAGCTGGCGGTGCTGCTCGTCCAGCCAGAGGACAAGTGATCGCCGGCCAGATCACCCCCAGGCCAGCCACATGTGGCGTCTCTCGAGTACTCCAGCTCGGCTCTGTACCGGACACCACTAGCTATGCTCAAGACCCCCGAGAATGATGGGAGCGACGTTGCAGCTCGGACCTGTAGGTATCTGGTCTCTCCAGTTCCGTACCGGAGATCGCGGACAAGCCCGCGAGGCGATCTCTGAGCTCGAAGAGCTCGGCTTTGGCACGCTCTGGATTCCAGAGAGCGGGACAAAGGCGATACTCGGGGTCGCATCCGAGCTGCTCGAGGCCTCGACGAAGATCGTCATCGCGTCAGGGATCTTGAACATCTGGATGCACGAGCCGGACGAAGTTCTAGCGGCCGTTAGGCAATTCGATCGAGACCACCCGGAGCGCTTCCTGCTCGGCCTCGGTGTCAGCCACGCCTCGTTGGTCGAGCCGACTGGTCGCCAGTACACCCGGCCCCGCTCGATGATGGTCGACTTCTTAGACGCCCTCGACGCGGCTACGCCACCTATTGAACCGTCCGAACGGGTGCTTGCAGCGCTTGGACCACGCATGCTCGAGCTCGCCCGCGACCGAGCGCTCGGAGCACATCCCTACTGCGTCCCGGTGCAGCACACCGCGTTCGCCAGGGAGACGCTCGGCACCGGACCGGTACTAGCGCCCGAGCTAAAGGCGGTGCTCATCGAAGACGCCACCACCGCCCGTGAGGTTGCACGAGCGCATCTCGAGCACTACCTCGAGATGCCGAACTACACGAACAACCTCCTCCGCTTCGGCTTCACCGAGGACGACTTCGGCAACGGCGGATCGGACCGACTCGTCGATTCGCTCGTCGCGTGGGGCAGCCCCGAAGTCGTCGCGTCGCGCGTACGCGACCACGACGCGGCGGGAGCCGATCACGTCTGTATCAACGTAATCGCATCCGACACGTCGAAGTTCCCGATTGATGAGTGGCGTGCGATCGCCGGCGCGCTGCACTAAGGGCGCCGCGCCGGCTCCTGCGCCGAGCTCCCTCGGAGCGACCGGCTGGCCACGAAGCCGTCACAAGTCGGACCTTCGATGAATAAGCACGAGTCCGCCTCGGGCTTTCCGCTCCAGCCGATCTACGACAGCTCGTCGGTTGCTGACGGGCTCGAGCAGCGTCTCGGATCGCCCGGCGAGTATCCCTTCACGCGCGGCGTCTACCCGACGATGTATCGCGGACGGCCGTGGACGATTCGCGAGTACGCCGGATACGGGAGCCCCGAGGAGGCGAACGCGCGTTTTCGCGACCTCATCGCGCAGGGCAACGCCGGCCTCTCGGTGGCGTTCGACCTCCCGACGCAGATGGGTTACGACTCCGACCACCCGATGGCCGCCGGTGAAGTGGGCAGGGTCGGCGTTGCGATTGACTCGATCGAGGACATGCGCCTGCTCTTTGCTGGTATCCCGCTCGGCGAGATCTCGACGTCGATGACGATCAACTCACCCGCCGCCGTGCTCCTACTTCTCTACCAGCTCGTCGCCGAAGAGCAAGGTGTCGACGTGACACGCCTCGAAGGCACGGTGCAAAACGACATTTTAAAGGAGTACATCGCGCGGGGCACCTACATCTTCCCGCCCAGCGCCTCGATGCGGCTCACCACCGACGTCTTTGGCTACTGCAAAGAGCAGCTTCCGCGTTGGAACACGATCTCGATATCGGGCTACCACATCGGGGAGGCGGGAGCGACGCCGGTACAGGAACTCGCGTTCACGATCGCTGACGCGATCGCTTACGTCAACGCCGCCTTGCAAGCAGGCCTCGACATCGACGAGTTCGCTCCCCGACTCTCCTTCTTTTTCGTCGCACGCACGCAGTTCTTAGAAGAGATCGCCAAGTTCCGTGCGGCCCGTCGCATCTGGGCGACGATCATGCGCGACACCTTCGGAGCGAAAGACCCGCAGTCGCTTCGGCTCCGTTTCCACACCCAGACCGCAGGCGTCCAGCTCACCGCGCAACAGCCCGAGGTCAACTTGATCCGCGTGACGCTTTCCGCGCTCGGCGCGATCCTCGGCGGCACCCAGTCGCTCCACACCAACGCCTTCGACGAAGCGATCGCGCTTCCAACCGAGAAGGCGGCGCGGCTGGCGTTACGGACCCAACAGGTGCTGATGCACGAGACCGATCTCGTCGACATCGCCGATCCGTTCGGTGGCTCCTATGCGATCGAGGCACTCACCGACCGGGTGGAGGCCGAGACGATGGCACTCCTCGAGCGCATCGCCGACCTCGGCGGTGCAGTCGCTGCGATCGAGGATGGCTTCCAAAAGGGCGAGATCGAGCGATCTGCGTACGCGACGACGCTCGCCGAGGAGTCCGGGGAGCGCATCGTGGTCGGCGTCAACAGCTTCGTCGTCGACGAGGAGGAGCACTACGAGATGCTGCGGATCGATACCGCGGCGGAGAAGGCGCAGATACTCCGACTCGAGCGGCTACGGAGCGACCGAGACGCTGATGCAGTGACCGAGGCGCTCAGTCGGCTCGCTCTCGCAGCAGCTGGGAACGAGAACGTCTGCTACCCGATCAAAGACGCCCTTCGCCTGCGGGCGACCGTCGGCGAGGTCTGCGACGCCTTACGGAGTGTCTGGGGCACCTACGAACCCTCGGCCGGGTTCTAAAAGTCAATTCTCGAACTCCGGCCCCCGTGCCTCGGACTGAGACCCGCTCGGAAACGACGCTGTGCTCAACGGGACGCTCGTCGTTGTTTAGTGGCGGCGAGCAACCTCATGCAGATGGCCATGAGAGGCTCACGCGTCGCCGACGACGACCAGATCGAGCCTCGCAAGGCGCTCGGGTTCGGCGACGACTTCGATCGTGGCGATCCTGTCCGTCGAGAATGTGAACAGCAAAGCGATGCGCGGCGCACCGTCGCGCACCCCGACCGCGGCCGGAGCGCCGTCGATGAGGGCGAGTTGCACCCCCCGTGCTCGTTGCGCGAGCCCAGCGACCGTCGCCGCACCCCGCGCCTCTTGTCCCCCGAGCGCCAGGGCTGCGGCGTCGCAGCGCAACACGACGTCAGGATCGAGAAGCTCGACGAGCGCGGCAAAGTTGCCAAGTCTCGCTGCCGACAGGAACGCCTCAACGAGCCTGGACTGTTGGAGCCGATCTGCTCCGCCATCGGATTCGACGTGCTGAACGCGCCTGCGTGCCCTACTCGCCAGCTGACGAGTCGCGGCGGCGTTGCGCCCAACGATCGGCGCGATTTCCTCGAAAGGGACCGCGAACATGTCGTGCAGCACGAACGCGACGCGTTCGGTCGGGGTGAGGCTATCGAGCACGATCAAGAGCGCAAGGCCGACTGAGTCTGCAAGGAGCGCCTCGCGCTCGGGATCACCCTCGGGTTCTTCAAGCGCCTCGTCTGAGAAGTCCGCGTCGAGGGGCTCGCTCGATCGCCAGCGGCGCGACTGGAGGACGTTCAGACATAGGCGCGAGACGATGGTCGTGAGCCAGGCACCGAGATTCTCGACCTCGCTCGTTTCGGCGCGGTTGCAGCGAATCCACGCCTCTTGCACCGCATCGTCGGCCTCAGTTTTGGATCCAAGCATCCGAGAAGCAAGAGCTGTGAGCCGTGGTCGGTGCTCTTCGAACTTCGTTGTGAGCCAGGTGCCGTCGTCCATCGTCACATTCCTTTGCGCTCGTCGGTCTATCTATATGACCGGCGCGACCGTGCCGGTGTGACCGATCCATCCTTACGAATAGGAGACGGAGTCATGACTATGACATCGACGCTACGAGCCCAGCGAATGAAGAACCCGGCGCTTGTGATTCCCGAGGCGATGAACGCCATCCAGGCGCTCATCGCGGCGACGAGGACCGGCGGTGCCGACGAGACGACGCTCGCCCTCGTCCACCTGCGGGTAAGCCAGATAAACGGCTGCAGCTTCTGCGTCGATATGGACTGGACGGGCGTGAAAGAGCTCGGCGAAGACGAAGCGCGCCGGCGCTTCGCCGTCGCAGCCTGGCGCGAGTCGCCGTACTTCACCGAGGCCGAGCGGGCGGCGCTCGCGCTCGCCGAGTGCGTCACCCGCCTTGCCGACCGTCCTGATCCCGTGCCGGACGAGGTCTGGGACGAGGCGGCTCGACACTACGACGAGGCCGAACTCTCGGCGCTTCTGCTCTGGATTACGTTGGCCAACGTGTTCAACCGGGTGAACGTGTCCATTCGTCAGCCTGCGGGATCCTGGTCGTGAGCGTGCACCACTCCCGGGGAGCTACTGCCACAAAGGAGCTACTACGGTGCAAGTGCTCTGGCGGTTCTTACCAGGCAGCGGAGATGCGGTAGCGATGACCGCATATCCCCGGTCGCCGGCCGACAACCCGACGCAGGCCACGCGAGCACAGACACTGCGGTTCCAAGGGCTCGTGAACGTGATCATCCGCGGGATGCTGTCCGCCCCGCTGCTGTCGTGGGCGGCGGGCAAGCGTCTCATCACCGTCTACGCGGTCGGTCGAAAAACGGGTCGGCAGTACGCGGTTCCCGTCGCCTACACCAGACACGACGGAAGCTTGCTCGTCGCCAGCCAGTACGCGTGGTTACGCAACCTGCGAAGCGGTGAGCCCGTGGAGATCCGACTGTCGGGCACGAGACAATCCGCAGATGTTCAAGTTTTGAGCGACGAGCCCGCCGTGATCGAGCACTTGAGGCTCATGGCCCGAGACAATCACCAGTTCGCCAAGTTCAACAAAATTGGGTTTGATCAATACGGTCAGCCCCGTCTCGACGACCTACACCTCGCTTGGGCCGCCGGCGCCCGCGTCGCGCTGCTGACGCCGCACTGAGCTCGAACCCACGTCACACCGAGTCGCGCGGAGCATAGAGTTCGATCCGACCACGGGTGCGTAACCAGGCGAGGGTGAGGATTGTGGCAAGTACGAACAGTGCGAAGAGTGACGATTCCCCCGAGATCGACGAGATGATCCAAGAGCTCGGGGACTGGCGCGGCCCAAAGCTGTCGCGGCTACGTTCGCTGATAAAGGAAACGGTCCCCGGGGTGGACGAAGAGCTGAAATGGCGGAAACCGTCGAATCCACACGGCGTTCCGACCTGGTCTCATAATGGTCCGATCTGTACAGGTGAGACCTACAAGAAGGTCGTGAAGCTCACGTTCTTCAAGGGAGCGTCGCTCGCGGATCCGAAGGGCGTCTTCAATTCGAGCTTGGAGGGCAATACGCGCCGGGCCATCGACTTCGCCGAAAGCGACGAAATCGATGAACCGGCACTCAAGGCACTACTCCAGGCGGCTGTCGACCTGAACGCCGGGTAGGGCACTCGACGGGGACGTCGGCGACGCTCACTGAGAGGACGAAAAGCGCTAGCGGCGGCTAGGAGTGGGGAATTCAGGGGATACGTAGGGCCCCGTCTCCTCAATGCGTGTTGATTTCGCTCATTGCGACGTAGTGCCCGTCCCCAGGGACCAACAGAAACCAGCTCGTTTGCCCGTCCGTCTCAATGCTCCCCGGGACAGAGGTGCGCTTGGGAGCCGCCGCCAACCAAGCTGCTGAGCGCCATCTTGGTGTTCTGGGACGAGCACGTCGAAGGCGCCGCACGTCCCTGGCATCAATTAGAAGTTATCCTGATGGATCAGCAGGTGCACTTTCCCTCGTGACTGACGTGGTTTCAGAGTTGGGGTTGGTCGTGTCGTTACCTTCATCCCCATTCCAACCACGCCAAACCAGGCGATGCACCGGGATCCAACGGGGAATGTCGCGAAGACCGGGAAGAAACGGCACTGCAAGAAGAAG
The DNA here is from genome assembly GCA_036510575.1 of Acidimicrobiales bacterium. Taxonomy (GTDB): domain Bacteria; phylum Actinomycetota; class Acidimicrobiia; order Acidimicrobiales; family Bog-793; genus DATCDR01. Next base: position 8,193 of record DATCDR010000016.1, read on the forward strand.
CAAAGTCGCCACTCCAGTGAGATAAATGGCGATCATGTCAACGTTGGCCGAACTACTAAACCCTGGTACTTGATACCAGAGCGTGTACAGCCAGAGCCACGGCTGGCCCGGATAGCTGCCGGTCTCATTCATGACGCCCCACTGAGCTCCGGTCAGGTGTTGCGCCACCGCGAGCGAGGAGAAGTAGTTGCCGTCCTCCAAGAACAGCAGCGGCTTGGTGTAGTCGGTGCCGTAGAAGGGATGTTGGGCGAGAAGATCGGCGTCGACTGCACCCGACCGTGCCATCGTCAGCTCGGTCGCAATCAGCACTGGCACCGGCCCGTCATGCGCGACCGGAAGGATGGGAGAACCTGAGCGAAACGTCACGTGAGTGACGGCCGTCGAGTACGCCGAGTCCCATTCTGAACGGCGTGCAGCAGGCGCATCCTCGTAGGTGGCAATCGCTCGGCGGAGCGACGGGTCGGTCGACTCCAGCCTTGAGAGCGGGGAAAGCACGAAGGTCTCCGCCGCATTGATTGGCTGGCGGACTCCGGCGAGGAGCTGCCACGAGACGATGATTCGCTGCTCGCTTGCCGGCGTGTGGTTGTACGGCGGGCCATAGGTCGCGGTCTCACTCGTGCCCGCGAGTTCGCTTGCCGCGGTCGCCATGAAATCCGCGGGCGCCACTTTGGACCAGCTGGCCACTGTGACGGGCGGCGAGTCGGGCGAGGAAAGCACCGCTGCCAAGACGACAACGAGTACAAGGGCAATCAATGTGGCGACAGTGGCCTCTTTCGCGATGTCATAGCGCCGCATCGGGCCACGCCACGGTGCTGCATCAGCAACTGCCGCGGCTCGCCGCTCTGAGCGTCCCCGTATGGGACGACTGGGCAGCGGGTGGGAAACACCGCGCACTCGAACGAGCAGCACGTGCGCCCCGACGAGGGCTACGAGAACGATCGGGATCAAAACCACATGCCAGAGCAGCATCTGGCCGAAGTTCATGATGTCGAAGAACGCGCCAACACCCACAGAGTTGAATGCGTCTTTACCTGAGGTTGAGATCCATTGGGAGTCGAAGTTCTGCTGGGAAAGGTAACCGGTGAAGCACTCGACCACCGATGCCACGAAGGCAACCACACCAGTGATCCAGGTGAGGCCGCGCCGGCCGCGCCAGGCGGCCATCCAAAACTTGCCCCACAAGTGGATAACCATGAAGGCCATGAACAGCTCGACGCTCCACAAATGCAAGCTGTTGAAGAAGTGCCCGACCGGGTTCGTGTGCCACCAATCCACTCCACCGATCGCGATCGCGAAGCCCGAGACGATCGCGATGCCGAGTGCGGCCATCGTTGCGACGCCGAACACGTAGACCCATGACGCCACGTACGCTGGCTGGCGGTCGGGCAGGAGTTTGTCGGGCGGGAGCGAGTTGAGCGCTCGCTTTCGGATCCGAGCTGTCCACATTCTTGCGGTCCCGGGATCATCCTCGGCCATGGGCTGAACCGTCCCCGATGCCGTTTCGATCGAGGAGTCAGCTGTTCGATTGCCTTCGGCATGGCCTCGACCCGGGAAGGGCAAAAGCAAGGCCAACCCGAAGATCACGACCATTACTGCGATGAGCACAAGGTTGGCTACCGAAACAGTGAAGATCGACCAGTGCAGATACCTCCCCGGCGGGTTGAGATTCACCACCGATGCCAACAGCTGTGTCGAACGAGTCATGGTCCCCCATCGCCGTTGTCCTACCAATGGTCGCACGTCCGCGATGCCGACGAGCTGTTATTACTCGAATCAGAATTCAGGAGTTCTGGACACGCTCCCAACTCTGCAGGCGGTCCATTTAGCATGAGCCGATGCCAGCTCCTGTGCACTCATCTCGCTCCGAGCGAAACTCGATCGTGAAGAGCACGCTCGAGATGGTGAAGATCGACCTCGCGCCAACTCACAAGCAGCCGCCCGCTGCGCTGATTCTGGTCGCGACGGCCGTGTCCCTCGTCGGGTCGCTGGCGGTCGACGCCCTCCTCGTTGCAATCGGCACGAGGATCCTTCGGTCCACTGCCGGCTACGTGCACTTCCGTTTCTCCGACTACGCGAAATTGACCACCATCGGCGTGATCATCGCCTGCGCGGCGTGGCCGATCGTGACCCGGATATCGTCCAACCCGCGCTGGGTGTTCGTCCGAATGGCCGTGCTCGTCACGTTGGTGCTCTTGCTTCCTGACCTCTACCTCCTCATCAAAGGCCAACCGATAAAGGCAGTCGCAGTGCTGGTGGCGATGCATCTCGCGATCGGCCTTGTCACCTACAACGCACTCGTGCACCTTGCCCCTATTCGCCGCCGACGCGTGGGCGCGACCCGCTGACGAGCGTCGAAGCCGAACTCACTGCAACCGGTCCTGGCATGCGACGTTTCTAGGCACCGCCGCGGCCTTCGCTAGCTCGTAATAGCGTCATCTGACCGACTTGGAAGGCACTCAATGGCGCTCGGCCGCCGCCTGCTTCGCGTCGTGTGTAGCACCTCATCCCAAGCAACACTTCGCTTGCCAGTGGGAACGTTGACCGTCCAAGCGGGCTCGAGAAAGCTGGCCGTCCTCGCTAACACCGCGCGATGACCCTCATCGCCGCTCTCGATGCCGAGCGCGTCCCGCACGACCTTCGGCACGGTGATCTGACTCTTTGACGTAATATGTCAAAGAGTCAGTGCGGGCGATGAATGCTCCGGCACGTTGATCACCCTCGCTCTGGCCAGGACGTTTCGCGCCGCGGGTTCCTCTACCGGGTGCCATTCGCCAGAGCTCTTCGGTGGCGGTTCTGATGGCTGTGGCTGCCGTCGCGCTCGTTGCCACAAGCCATGTCCAATTTGCCCAATCCGTTGCTCGAGGCGGAGCCCTCGTGCGAAGTTTGCGCTCGCAAGCAGGCGGAAGCTCAGTCCTTGAACTTGGCGCGCTAGGGGCTGGACTTCCGAAGCGCGACGATCCTTTCCTTCGTTGAGCCCTCAGTAAAGGAAGATGCCATCCTCTAAGGAGGAATCCAACGTGTCAGAGCCTTCAACCAGTAGCGATGCCGCAAAAGCCCGCCGAATGGCGCGGCATGGCTCACGCCTGGCTGCTCAATAGGCCGGTCGAAGTCCCTCGAGCATCGGAAAATGGCGAACGTTCACGGTCAGCAGCTCCGCATCAAGGATGATCGCTGTAGCGGCAATGAGATAATCCGCATCGTCGATTCCGCTGTAGGCACGACGATGCACGCGGGCAAGAGCTCCCGCAGTGCGTGCGATGTCTTCGTCTACTTGAATCCACGACAAAGCGGAGAAGAATTGTTCGAGCTCGTCGATTTCGCGATCTCTTACTCCTGCTAGGAGTTCGAAGCGGACAATCTCACTCGCGGCCACGGTTTCATCGTCGTTGATGAGCTCACGCAGGAGCTCGACTGCCGGCTTCGCTCCTCGCAGGTGGTCGACCGCAACGCTCGTGTCCAACAGCTTCACTTGAGCCCGCGGTCATTCAGACGCCTGTTCAGATCGCCGCGACGGGCATCCACGTACGCCGAGCCAGTGAGGCGTCGACCACTCCACGATCCGGCACTGAGTTCAAGAGCACGAAGGCGCTCCGTCTTGCTCTTCTCGCCGAAGGTACTGCGTACCGCGCGTCGAATCAGCTCTGAACGTGACACGCCAGTTGCCAGGCTCACGCGATTAAGGAGCTGAAGCTCGTCCTCGCCGAGGTAGATTTGTGTCCTTGCCATGACACCACCATACATCGCATGGTGTCTAATCGATGAGAAGCACGCGACGAGAAGTGCGTGGCGGGGGTCCTATAACCGCGTTAGCTATTACCGCTCTACCTGCGTTAACGATCGAAGCCACGTGGCTGCCTGCCGCTTGAGCGCCGAAACCCGCGCTCCCGGAAGATCGGTGAGGCCGGTCGGCACATGCACGCGTGGCGGCCACGACGCCTGAGCGTTCCCGTTCTGTCACGATCCGTCCGAGTTGCTAAGCAATCGCCTCGCCGGTTCGCTGCTCGACCGAGAGCGAACGAGTCGCGAGGAGACGTGACGAGTAAAGCCTGACGTCGTCGGAGACCGCCTTCAGCTACCTACGAAACGAGCAGCAGAGCCCGAACACGCCTCAACGAGTCCAGATCGTCCGTTTCCGTACCTTCTGGTTATGTGGCCGACGGCAGTACTACCTAACCTTCGATGTCGACGCGATCTCGCGTCACGAGATCGTCGGCGGTCTCCATGCCCCGGCGCCACACCGAGTGGGAAACGATCTTGGTGAGATCCGCCCGGTCGGAGTACCGCTTGGCCACATCGCGCACTTCTGCGAGGAGGCCTTCGGAGAGGGTCGTCGGGTTGAGGCCGAGCGACGTGAAGCGATCCCTGCTCACGTTCAGCTCGTTCTCGGCCGCCTCGCGACGGGGGTTCGGGAGGTTCGCGATCTCCACGCCGGTCAGCTTCGACAACAGCTCGGCGAGGTCGCGAATGCGATACGTCTCGGTGACCTGGTTGAAGACCGACACCTTCTCGCCACTCTCTGGCGGGTTCATAACCGCGATCTCGACGCAACGGGCAGTGTCTCGAATGTGGATGAACGCCCTGGTCTGGCCGCCGGTGCCGTGCACCGTGAGCGGATGACCGATCGCGGCCTGCATCAAGAAACGGTTGAGGACGGTCCCGTAGTCACCGTCGTAGTCGAAGCGGTTGATGAGTCGCTCGTCACGCTCAGTCTGCGGGGTCTGGGTCCCCCAGACGATCCCTTGGTGCAGATCGGTGATGCGAAGGCTGTCATTTTGTGCGTAGAACTTGAACATCAGCTGGTCGAGCGTTTTGGTCATGTGGTACACCGACCCGGCGTTAGCGGGGTGCAAGATCTCGCGCTCGATGTCGCCGTCGGGAGTCGGTACTTTCACCGTCAGGTACCCCTCTGGGATCGGAGCAGAGCCCGACCAGCCGTAGCCGTAGACGCCCATCGTCCCAAGGTGCACGATGGCGATGTCCAAGCCACTCTCAACGACCGCGGCGAGCAGGTTGTGCGTTCCCGTCACGTTGTTGTCGACCGTGTAGCGCTTCGTCTTCGATGAACGCATCGAGTACGGAGCGGCCCGTTGCTCGGCGAAGTGCACGATCGCGTCGGGGCGAGTCGAGAGGAGCACGTCGACGAAGCGATCGAACTCTTTCGCGAGGTCGAGATTGATGAAGGACATGTCGCGCCCCGAGACCTCTTTCCAGGCTCGAAGGCGCTCTCCGATTGGACGAATCGGTGTGAGCGACTCGACTTGCAACTCGACGTCGATGTTTCGACGACTGAGGTTGTCGAGAATGGTCACGTCGTGACCGCGATCCGAGAGATGCAGCGAGGTCGGCCAACCGCAGAAACCGTCTCCGCCGAGAACCAGAATCTTCATCAACGTCTCCTTGTCGGCGGCCAACTCGTGTGGCTAGACCCTGGACCCGAAAAGGGTCCTCGACCTGCGCCACCTGCTATTGCGTCAAAACGTTAATGCGCACATCCCGTCAAACTCGGTCTTCTCACGGTTCCATAATGAAATGCGCGGTCTTTATTAACCAACTGCCGTGAACCCTCACACCCCGCTCATGTTCTGAACCGTCCTCGCCACGCGAATCGTGCCTCCAGGCTCACCGAGTCGACCTCGGGCTACCATCTCTTCGCGTCGGGACCGGCGGTGACGCACGTCGGATCGGCCTCGAAGAGCTCGTCGGCTCACGCTTAGCCTGCGTCGGAAACGAGGGGGAATCCGATGACCACGAATCCGCTGAAGTCCGGGAAGGTTCAGATCGGCACCTGGATCAATCTTGTCCGTAACCCGGCGATTCTCACCCTATTGCGGGGGTCCGGTCTCGACTACGCCAGGGTGGACATGGAGCACTCCTCACCCTCGATCGAGACGATCGCCAATATGGCCGTCCTCGCCCGCGCGCTCGACTTTCCACTCATCGTCCGCCCGCCGTCGGCTGATCGGGCGTGGGTGACGAGGCTGCTCGATGTCGGCGTCATCGGGCTCCACGTTCCCCAGGTCGACACGCCCGAGATCGCCCACGCCGTCGTCGAAGCGGCGCGATACGCACCGATCGGTATGCGCGGGATGGCAGGCAACGGGGCCCACAACGACTTCGCACCAGAGACGCCCCTCGCCGAGCTGAACGAGCGGGTGCACATCACGGTGATGCTCGAGTCCCCCCTCGCCTTCTCGCACCTCGACGAGATCGTCGGCATCGACGGTATCGACGCCGTGACCCTCGGGCCGACCGACCTCGCCCAAGAGCTCGGTGTGCTCGGCACCCCCGACGAGAAGAAGGTGATCGACGAGCATCGGCTCGTGATGATCGAGGCCGCCAAGCGAGCGGGCAAGCAGGTGGCGATGCTGTGCCCCTCAGTCGAGGAGTCCCGTCGCTGGATCGACGCCGGCGCGACCATCATCGCCTATGCCTCAGACGTCGCCGTGATCCAGAGCAGCTACCGAAGCGCAGTCAGCCAGATTCGGGCGTAAGACTCAAATAGCCGAGCCCTCAAACCCGGCCCCCTGCGGGGCCCGAGTCGCCGAAAGTGTCGCTCGAGCCAGGCTCGTTGACTAGGACTCTTCTGGCAGTTTGACGAGCTTTTGCAGCGCCCGCAGCGGCGAGGGGCGATCGGGATTGCCGAAGAGGTTCGCCCATCCCGTCCAGGCGACCTCGCCGACGTAGATGTCGCCGCGTGAGTCGACCGCGATGCCATGCGGAGAGATGAACTGTCCCGCACCGGTTCCGTTCGAAGGCTCGACGCAGAGCCTGGCGAGTAGCTCGCCGGTGTGGCTAAGGATGCTGACGCGAGGACCGAGATTCGGAGCACCCCGGTTGAACTCATAGACCGGGCCCGCCTCACCGACGTAGCAGATCGGCTCTCGTCCAGGCGTCGTGTAAAGGGCGCTCGGTCGGTGCACGTTGTGCCACATGGTCTCGAAGCGACCATTGCTGTCAAAGACCTGTACCCGGTGGTTCTCCCGATCTGCGACGTAGACCCATCCGTCGGCGTCACAGCCGATGTTGTGCGGAAGGTTGAACTGCCCCTCCCCCATGCCCGGCTCGCCGAAGGAGAACAAGAGTGTGCCGTCAGGAGCGAACTTGTGGACCCTCGCGTTTGAGTATCCGTCGGACACGAAGAGATCGCCATCTGGGGAGAGCGCGGTATGGGTGCAACGGGCAAACGGGCGCCCGCTCATGAACGGCGCTGGCTCGTTCGGCATGCCGAGCATCGAGATCACCGTGCCGTCGAGCGTGCAGTGGCGAACCGTGTGATCGCCGTCATCGGTCAGGAACAAGGTGTTGTCGGGTGCGAAATGGAGGCCATGCGGGCGGGAGAACACGCCCTCTCCCCAGGATCCGAGCAGCGCTCCGTCGCGATCGAACACGACCATCGGATGCGGGCCGCGGTTGAACACGTAGACCTCGTCCGACGGCCCGACGGCTACGCCGCCGACGTCACCGAAGTCCCAGCCGGGTGGGATCTGGCCGAACCCCTCCTCTGTCACGGAGTACCTGTAGGCACCGGTACCGAGCACGACACTCATCGAAATGCTCCCCTCCCGCGCCCCGGGCCGCAGCCCTGGGGAGCGTCTTGACCAAGAGCTGATCCCGGTCCGTACGCATCGTAGAGAAGCATCAGACGCTCCTCGAATACCACCAGCTCACATGGGCATTCGGGGACCGATCGCAGCGCTCGGCATGCGACGAGCAAACCCTACGTCGACTGCCCGTCGTGTGGGACGTCGCCCCGCCACATCGGCCACGGAGGTACCACCGCCGGCACCACGGGCAACGGATAGTCGAAAAGACGTCCGGTAGGGATCAGCTGCACCGGTCCACCACAGGTCTCGAAAAGGTGCCACCCGGCTGCGGTACCGGTGCCGGGGACATCGGCGACCGTCGGGGTGGTCTGTTCCGAACAGGTGTTGATCCCAAGGGTCGCACTCGTCTGATAGAGAAACGCGCCAGTCGAGCCATCGAGGGGGAATAGGCCAGCAGCGGAACCGATGATGACGTCGTTCACGCCGGACCCGGTGAGGTCGACCAGGATCGGTGAGGCGAAGTCCTGCGCGCCCTGAAGCGTCTGGGACCACAAAAGCGTGCCGGTGCCGCTCCAGGCATAGACCATCGAGGTGCCAGGCGACGTTCCGCACTTGGTGCACCAGGAGGTATCGACCACATCTGGGACGCCGTTGGTCCCGAGTGTGCCGATCGCGGGGGATCCAAACGTCGGGCCAGCCGTCGCCACAGGCCAGCCGGGCACCCGGGCGCCATTGTTGGCGTAGTACGCGAAGAGCTCGTCGGTGTCGGACTTGTACGGCGGCGTCTCGCCGAAGCCGGTTCCGACTACGACCGCTGCCCTTCCAGAGGAGTTGATGATCCCTACCGCCGGACTCGACCAGATCGTCTGGTTCTTACAGTGCTGCCAGACGGTTCGCGGTCGGTGCTTGGCATAGGTGACGTCGTAGAGAAAGCCGCCATGGCACCCGAGCCGCCCGGAGGCATCGCCCCCGGTGAAGATGTCCTCTTGTCCGGGCTTGCCACGGACGTGATACAGCGCCGGTGAGGACCAGATGGTGTCCTGGGTGTCGACGGGAAATCCGGGGACGAGATGGCCCTTTGGTGTGAGTGCGTACAGATCATGGTCATAAGAGCCGAAGACGATGTCTTGTTGACCACTTCCGGTGATGTTGCCGACAGCGGGAGTGGAGAACACCGCCTCATCGAAGCCGTCCGGGCCAGGCGAGCTGGTCCCGGTCCACTCATTGAAGATGTCGTGAGTATGGAACGTAAAGAGCACCGATCCATCGGCCCGAAACGCGACCAGCCCACCTTGTTGATCCCGGACGTAGGTAGATCCCGCTCCAACCACGATCGTTGGGGGATTGCTCGGGCCGTTTAGATATGCAACCGTCGGGCTCGACTCGATCGCGGTCGGCGCGCCACCGCCCAAGCTCACGGGCTCTGGCCACCCTGGCAGATTTGCACCGGTCTCGGCATTGACCACGTAGAGATCGCCGTCCTGGGAGCCGAACACCACCGCCTCGACGCCGTCTATCTCCGCCACGGTCGGTGACGAGAGCGCTATCGGTCCTACCGTCACCGACCAGGTCGGCCCTGGGAACGTGAGCGGCGCCACCTCGAGCGTCGCCGTCGAGTGCCGAGCGATCGAGACTGGAGCGCGGTGCGGTCCAACGACCGTTGCTTGAGAGATCACGAGCGCGGTTAAAAGCGAGCTTGCGACCAGACCGAGCCTGCGCCTGCGGCCGCCCGCGCCGGGTCGGGCGGAGCGAGTCGCTCCAGAGGTTCTCACGCTGCGCCAGTGATCGCGGTCAATGTCGCGTCTGGCGCGACCTCGACACCTGGTTGTATCGATGCGTCCCCCATCGGGTACACCACACCCGAGGCACCAACGAGCCAGTAACCATCGCCGGTCGCGTCGGCCGCCATAGCTACGATGTCGTGGACATGCTCCCCACCTGGGATCGAGCCCGCGTTCACCGCTTGGCCGAACGCGGCGACCCTGCCGGTGCGAGCGACCGTCCAGTACCCACTCGCCGTCGGGTCTCCAGCGATTCCGACCACGCCACGACGAAGGGGAACCTTCGAGCTTTCGGGGAGCCGTCGGGCCGTCCCAAAGGGGTAGATGTGACCTGTCGAGGTCACCAGCCAGTAGCCGGTCGCGGTGGCGTTCAGCGCGATTCCAACGATGTTCGCCGAGCGGCCGTGCTTGGGAAGCGAGCCGAGCGACCTGGCTTTGCCGAATCCGTAGACGCGCCCAGTCGAGCTTGCGAGAAAGTATCCGCTGCCGTTCGGTTCGACGGCTATGCCGACGATCTTTCCCGACAGGTCATGTTTGCCGACTGATCCGAATGCTCGCGTCCCGGGCGACGCCACGACATGCCCGGTCGACGTCACGATCCAGTAGTTGCCACCGCTTAGGTCGGTTCCGATCGCGACGACCGAGCTCAGATCGTCTGGGCCCGTCATAGGAGCGGGCGTTCCAGGGGTGGCGAATGCGCTCACTCCCCCGTCGCTCGAGGCGGTGAGGTACTCAACAAGAGGACCGAGTGGCGCCTGTACGACGATCGTGAATGCAGCGCTTGCCCGTACGCCTACTGCGTCAGAGATCTGAATCGTCGTGACTGTCGAGCCGAGCGCACTCGGGATCCCCGACAAGAGCCCGTCGGAGAGGAGCACGAGGCCGAGCGGTAGCGAACCACTAAGAACGGTCCAGTTATACGGCGGGGTCCCACCGGCGGCGCCCAATTGCACGCCGAACGTCGCACCGGCGATCGCGGGCGGAAGCGGCGCGCTCGTGATTAAAGGACCTGCAGCGATCGAGAGGCTAAACGTGGCGGTCGCGGTGTCGCTCGCGGCGTCGGAGAGCTCGAGCGTGACGGCCTGGCTGCCCGCGACCGTCGGCGTGCCGGAGATGATTCCACGCGCAGAGAGCGAGAGGCCCGCCGGCAACGCGCCCGAGCTCACCGACCAGGAATAGGTTCCGGTCCCGCCGCTTCCAGAGAGCTTGAAGGCATAAGCCAGGCCGACCTCACCGGGAGACAGCGAGGTCGTGGTGATCGAGATCACCGGAGTCGCCGCGAACGCACCGGGGGCAGCGGCGAAAACGCCAACTAGCAACGCTAGGACAAGCGTGTTGCCGCAACGGTGGCGAAGGTATCGCCGACCGAGCAGGCTGCGGCCGCCCGGCCGCGATACACCTGTCGATTGGTGCGTACGACTGCGCACTCGCGTCATCCTCCCTTTGACCACGCGCCACGCCCGGCACACGAAGTCCGGCCGACATCGATCGCGAGCGCAAAGCCGCTGTCTCCACAGCTCACGAACCACACCGATACGCGCGCGCACGTCAACCAATTCGGCGCACACGTCACCGGCGGGGGTTCGACTATCAAAGCAGGCGAAGTCGTCGCCGTCAGCGCGTGCCGTGCTACCTGGGCTTTACCTGGGCAGTTCTAGCGCTAGGTCCACACCCGTTCGGCGACCCGGTGCATCAGCTCAAGCTTCTGCCACTGTGCATCGCGCGAGAGCGGGTTCCCGGCGATCCCGGACGCGAAACCACACTGCGGACTAATAGCTAGCTGATCAAGGGGCAGGAATTTCGAGGCCTCGTCGATGCGGCGAATCACCTCGTCCTCACTTTCCACTTCGCCTGCTTTCGTGCTGATCAGGCCGAGCACTGCAACTTTTCCTTTCGGAACGAAACGAAGGGGCTCGAACCCGCCGGCCCGTTCGGTGTCGTATTCGAGCAGTAGTCGCTGACAGTTGAGCTCGCCGAAAACCTCTTCGGCGAGGTCGTCGTAGAAGCCTTGCCGGTGCCACGCGCCGCCACCGTTGCCGCGACAGATATGCAGTCCGAAGGTGGTGTCGGGGAAGCCTGCGATAACGGCGTTGTCCGCCGCGATCGCGCGAGTGAGGCCTGCCACGGGATCCCAGTTGCGCTCGTGCATCCACTCGAGTGACGCAGGGTCGACGTAGGCGGTATAGGCAGGCTCGTCGATGCCGACGTACTCACAGCCAGCTGCGATTACCTCAGCAATCATCTGGTGCTCGATCGCGATGACGTCGCCCATGAAGTCGTCGAAGCTCTCGTAGATCGATCCAGAGTGCTCGAGGTCGAAGCGCTGGGTGATTCGTTCGGGTCCAGTAAGTGTCACCTTGACCGGCCGATCAGTGAACCTGACGTCGCGAGAGAACTCTTCGAGGAGCCGGTTCTCCGACAGCCGCACGCGCTCGGTGACGGCCTGTCGGCGCACATAAGTCGTCTCGGGAATGATCCCGGATTCGACGTGCCCGCCAGATTCGGCCGATGTCGAGCCCGCGTCGGCGAGCGCTGCGTAGCCACTTACGGAGTTGACGAAGGTCTCCTGGAAACCGCGACGCCAGAACTCGCCGTCGGTCACCGGCGAGATACCGAGCAAGACCTGTGATCCGATGACATCAGCGACGGCATCGGCCTGGATCACGGCGAGATCGCGTTCGTCGAGCTCGCCCCGGTCGAACTCCGCCCAGGCGGCCTTCAACGGCTCTGGACGCAGCAGACTGCCAACTTGGTCGGTGCGAAACCCGTCAAATGCACCAGCCATGGTCCCCTCCAAAATCGCCCAGCGATTGCTCACTGTAGATGGGCCCGCGACTTCGAAGGGCCCTCAACGAGAGCTCAGGCGGGAGAGGTCAGAGCGAATCGACAAACGGCCGTCGTCGACCGAGGCGTCTCGCGTAATAGACTGCCCCGCGATACACGGTTTCGATCCCTCGAAATCACGGTTCCCAGCCGGGGAGCGAGTGCCCGGCTGTCATTGCATCCCTGGTAGCGGGTCTCTTGAGCCTCGCGACGTATCGTCGAACGTCGGGTGATGTGGGCTACGCGGGCGGCTGCCTTTCCGGGCGGACGACCACGAAAGTGATGACCAAGGGAGCAGCGGACAACAACGGGCACGGATGACTCCGAGCTTGGCCATCGAGCGAAACGCGCACTTCGAGGAAAGAGACGATGACCCGCAGGAGAATCACGCAACGACGCCTCGTCATCGGCTTCGCGGTGCTTGGGCTGGCAGCTGTTGCCCCGGCAGGCGCTGCCACCACCGTGCGCGTTCGGTCGCCACACGCGACCCTCTCGCTCAGTTCAACGACGTTGTTGACCGGACAGAGTGTCGCTGCATCAATCGTGGTTCAACCCCGGATCGCAGGCCGGCTCGTTACCCTGCAGCGCCAAGGCGCCGGCCACTGGCGCAACCTTGCCGAAGCGGTCACGAACGCTCGCGGCAGGGTCGTCTTGCACACGACGATCACAGCGATCGGCAACTACAAGCTCCGCGCCTCAGTCGCGGCGAATGCAGTCGCTCCCCTTAATATCAGCCCGACCGTCGTGCTCGACATTGAACCGAACTACGGCGGTTCGCTGCTCGTCCCTGGTCAATCGGGCGCCAAGATCACGGCCCTCCAGCAACGGCTGACCCAGCTCGGCTACTGGGTAGGTACGCCCGACGGCTACTTCGGCGATGCGACCGAAGAGGCGATCTTCGCGCTGCAAAAGGTCGCCGGCATCCCACCGAACGGCGAGGTAGGGGCGTCGACGGTGGCCGCCCTCGAGGCCGGAGACCTGCCTGCTGTCCGCTCGACATCGGGCTACAAGATCGAGATCAACTTGACTAAGGATCTCGTGATCTTCGTGAACAACGGCGTTGTCGAGTACGTGCTCAACACTTCGACGGGTGGCGGCTACACCTACGTCGAAAACGGCGTAAGCGACGTCGCCACCACGCCATCTGGCATGTTCAGCATCATCAGCGCCGTCAACGGAACCGTCACCGACACCCTCGGCACACTCTGGCGACCGCGATTCTTCTACGAGGGCTTCGCAATCCATGGCGACACCTATGTCCCGGCGATCGCGGTCTCACACGGCTGTGCTCGTGTCAGCAATGAGGCGATCGACTGGATCTGGGCGCAAAACCTCGCGCCGATCGGTACGCCGGTCTGGGTGTACGGCACCACGCCGGGTCAGTAACACCGATCCCGTTCAGCTCCGTACCCGACCAAGCGAGCGTCGATGATTACGAAACGGCGTGAGCAGACCAGCTTCAGGTCCAAAGCTAACGGCGCCTGAGCGACTGCAACGCGGAAATCAGATGACGGCGCTCACCACCGCAGGCGTCGTAGGTCCCGGCGTACCACCCTCGGGCTCAACGGTCACCATCAACCTGCCCATGTCCGCCGCGAGCCGGAAGGCACTCGCAGACTTCGGATCAGGACCGAGCACCCCGAGTGAGACGACGTCCTTGCCGCGAACGATCGTCCAGAGCTGATAGGTCTTCGTGCTCGGGAGCTCCGCGAGATTCGAGCCGATCCAATATCCCTCGTCGTCGCTCCCGATAACCACCGTCGCATTGTCGGGACGGTTGGCAGCAGTCAGTGTGATCGTCCGGTGCTGACGTGCGAGCACCGAGTCCACCGCCGCGGAGATGCCGACGGCGGAGTTGTTCGAGTGGAGCTGACGCGTGAGACTCGAGACCTGCAGCGACAACAAGGCGACGACGAGCAGCACCGCGGCGGCGAGCGCCATAGCGCCAGCGAAGACTCGCTGGTGCCTGCGCTCGAGGCGCGGGGGCCGCGGCAGGTGCGCGAGGAGATCTGCCGCATCTGGTGCCGATGCGGGCAGCTCTGGCGAGAGCCCCTCGGCGATGCGGTCCCAGAGACCCTCTGGTGCCGCGACCCCGCCGTTGGCCATCAGCGCGGCGACCTCCCGATGGGCGGCAACTTCGGCACGACAGCGCGGACAGGTAGCGAGATGCGCCTCGACCTCGACGCGCTCATCGTCGTCAACAGCATCGAGCGCGTAGGCGCCGAGCAGCGACTCAATCTCCGCGTCGGTCACGGTTCGCCTCCTTCGGTCGCCATTCCTGCATTCACGAGCGCGCCGTGCATGCGCTGTAGGCCGGTTCGAATCCGTCCTTTGATCGTGCCCTCGGGTTCGGCGAGAATCGTCGCCACCTCGCGATAAGTGTGCCCTCCGAAGTACGCGAGCTCAATTGCTGCACGTTCCGCCGCAGGTAGCGCGGTCACGACCTCTCGAAGTTGCTCGGCGACAGTCAGGTCCCAGACCTCGTGCTCGATGTCGTACCCAGCGCCGGCGGTCTGGCGCGCCTCTCGCTCTTCGCGTAGCCGCCTCGAGCTCTCAGATCGCAGAAGATCCACCGCTCGCCCGTGCGTTTGGGTGAGTAGGAATGAGCGCAGCGAGCCGCGCGCGGGATCGAAGCGCTGAGGATTCGACCACAGCCGAAGGAAGATGTCCTGCACAACTTCCTCTGCGACCTGGACGTTCGTGAGCACCCGTCGCGCTAGGCCGTATACCGCACCTGCGTGACGGCGGTAGACCTCGGCAAGTGCCGCCTCTTCCCAGCGCGAGATCGAGATGACAAGGCTCGCGTCGCTCGCAGTAGAGAGGTCAGAGCCCACGCTGGCCTCCGACCCTGCTACTGGTGCTACGCGATCGGGCACGTCCGAACCGTAGCAACGCAGGCGCCAACGAAAAGGAACGATGCCACGCGCCGATCGTTTTCATCGCGGTATCGCAAGCGGGCGCGCGCCGTGAGATCGCGTACTAGAGGCTTGAGGTGCTCGAGGGCTTGGCCGCCTCGACCGCGGCAGCTGCCTCCTCGGCATCACCTTCGGCAATGCCCTTCTTGAACTGATGCGACGCGCTGCCAAGGCCACGCGCCAGCTCGGGGAGCTTGCGCCCACCAAAGAGCAGCACCACGGCCAGAATCGCGATCACGATCAGCCCGTCCGGGCCGAAGATCTCTGCGAGCATGCCTGTGTCCATTGCGAGTCTCCCCTGATCTGAGGCAACACATCGAGACGTGTCACCCACCACCACTACTACGGAGCCACGGCCGATCTTGGATCAGACAGAAGTGAGCGCCGACGGCTTTCGCCTCGTACGAGCAGCTTGCCGACAAGGATCGAGAGCTCGTAGAACGCGAGCATCGGAACCGCCATCGCCAGCATCGAAAAGGGGTCTGAGCTCGGAGTTACCGCTCCAGAGATCACAACGATGCAGATGATCGCAATCCGGCGAGCCCGCGAGAGCATCGCCGGAGTGACGACATGGGCGAGCTCGAGGGCGACGAGCACCACCGGAAACTCGAAGGAGAGCCCGAATATCGCCATCAGCGCCATGATCAGACCGAGGTACTGCCCAGGGGCGAAGATGTCCCGAATACCTGGACCACCGACCGCGTGCAAGAAACCGAGGGCGTGCGGGAAAGTCAGCCAGGCGACCGCGGCACCGGACACGAAGAGCGCCGAGGTGGCAAGGACGAAAGGGATCGCATATCGGCGTTCGTTGGCCTTTAGGCCTGGCGTCACGAATCGCCACAGCTCAAAGAGCAGCACCGGCGATCCGAGTATGAGACCGCCATAGGCGGTGACGTTCAATCTGATCGCGAATCCGTCCAGCGGCCCGGTCACGTAGAGCGAGCAGGCCTGTCGCGGGCCAACCGTCGCGCAGTAGGGATGTTCGAGAAACGTCAGTACTGCTGGATACCGGATGTAGATGACAAGCGCAGCGAGCGTGAACGCCCCGAGGCAGATGATCAATCGGTGCCGGAGCTCGGCGAGATGTGCCATAAGCGACATCGCCGGCGCCTCGCGTGGTTCGGGAGGTCGGCGAAGGGTCGTCGCCCCTAGAGCGGATCCCCTCACCTCATCGTCGCATTCCCCAGAACCGGTCCGATCAACAACGTCGCTCCGACAACTCGCGGCTCCTCGGTATGAACTTCTCCCACTCCCTGCTACCTCGCTTCCTCATCTGATGCTTCAACACGATCGGGAATGCAACTGAGCCAGGCTCTTGTCGCTCGGCCGCGAGTTGCGGCCCGCGTAGCTCGGCGACGACGTGTATCCGCCCGTGCCGTCACCTAGTTCGGACCGGCGCGTGTGCCTGGACGTCCCGTAGCAGACGTGCGCCGATCACAAGGCCTGCGGATAGCTCTCCTAAGGAGTCCAAGGACGCGAGACGCGAGCAGTCCACGACACGTCGAGCTGCGGCACGCGAGCGCGAGCCATCCAGATCGGTCCACAGTGCCGAATAGAAATCGATGCCACGCAACCCGACCCCGACGCTTCGCTCCGCGGTGCGCCTTACCGGAACCGCCGCGCTCCTTGCCTCAGGTGGTATCCACCTCGACCTCTACATCACCGGGTACCACGCGATCCCGACGATCGGACCTCTATTCCTCGTACAGACGATCTCGGCGCTCGCCCTCGGCCTCGTGCTCGCGATCCGTTCAGACGAGATCCTCTCGCTGGGAGGCGCCCTGCTCGCAATCGGCACGCTCGGCGGCTACGTGGTCAGCCGCGCGGTCGGCATGTTCGGCTTTCATGAGGTTGCAACGACCGCCGGGCTATCCGCAGGGCTGCTCGACACGCTGGCGTTTTGCGCCCTCGGTTTCTTCGCCACCGCAGGTGCGCCATCGCTCGACGCTCCCGAGACGCAGACTCGCACGAGCCGTGACGAGCTCCGCCTCCGCGTCGAGACCCTCACTGCGACAGGTACCGCGCACGTGGCACTCATCGTCCTCGGGCTCGCCGCGCTGGTACTCACACTCGTGGACGGCTTGGGAGCAAGCACGAGCTCTCCGACGTCGACCACCGCCGCCGCGTCGACAAGCCCGGCGGCCGGCGGGGCCTCGTTGACAATCACTATCAACAACTTCGCCTTTTCGCCTGCGCACGTCACCGTCACGCCTGGCGAGCGGATCGTGGTGCACAACGAGGATCCGGTGGCGCACACGCTCACTGCTATCCCTGGCAGCACGCCGTTTGGAAAGTTCGACACCGGCAACGTCGGATCCGGCCAGACGAAGTCGGTGACGGCGCCAAGTACCGCTGGCACCTACCAGTACTACTGCGCGATTCACAACTTCATGACCGGGTCGATCACGGTGAAGACCTGATCAGACCGATCGCGTCGCAGCCCCCAACCCCCACCGGACCACTACCTCACCCGCCTATAAAAGGAGCATCAGATGTACCTTGACGAAAATGAGCTGAGAGAGCTCATTGAAGAG
The DNA here is from genome assembly GCA_036510575.1 of Acidimicrobiales bacterium. Classification (GTDB taxonomy): domain Bacteria; phylum Actinomycetota; class Acidimicrobiia; order Acidimicrobiales; family Bog-793; genus DATCDR01. The sequence continues at coordinate 25,790 of DATCDR010000016.1, forward strand.
TCCGAAGACATCCATTCGGACGCGATGCAAAAGAGCGGTCTGCTGTTCGACGATTTCGTCGACCTCGGGCTCGAACATCGTGCACACGGCGAGATCGACCCAGATGAAGGTCGGGAGTTCGCGACCGCCCAGGGCGACGCTCTCCGACACGGTTTGGTGGGCGTTGGCGCCACCGCCGGAATTGGCGCGGCGTTGCTGGCGTTGAGCGCCTCAGCGGCAGGCGCAGCGACGGCGAGCGACGTGCAGATCCTCCAGACCAATCAGTCCATAGAGAATCTCGCCATCGCCACGTACACGATCGCCTTGACGCTGCCCTTCATCGGCGGCGCATCGGCGAACGGTGTGGTGAAGGCTTTCGCCATGACGACCCTTGGTCAGCACAAGCAGCACGCGGCCGCATTCAGTTCGGCGATCAAGCGACTCGGCGGCAAGGTGCAGTCCCAGCCCGACCCGGTTCTGCTGAACGTGGTCGACAAGGCCAAGCCGACGCTCACGAGCGCCGCGGCAGTCGTCGCACTTGCCCTCGAACTCGAAGACGGTGCGGCACAGACCTACGTCGCGACCACTGGCGTCCTAAAGAACAGCAACGCCCGTCAGGTCACCGCCAGCATCATGGGTGTAGAGGCGCAGCACGTCGCGACCTTGCGCGCGGTCCAGGCGTTGCTCGGCGCGAAGGATGCCTCGCTCATCGCCCTTCCACCAACACCGCTCACGTCGCTGCCAGCAGCAGCAGGCAGCGTCGGCTTCCCCAACGCCTTTTACCCAACCTCGGGCGCCCGCCCAGAAACTGAAGGAGCGGTTCGATGAAAAGAACACATAAAAGCAACGAGACAATCCCGGTGAGTGAAGCCGAGATCGTCGCGATGACGTCCGACCTGCAAGACGCCCATCGAGACACGCTGCCAGCACTTCAGTCCTCGATCGACGCCTGGACCCGTTCGCCAAGCGACGACGCGGAACGCCTGAGTGGATTCTCCAGGCGGAGCTTTCTCACTCGCTCAGGACTACTCGCCGCTGGTGGGTTGCTAGTCGCTTCGGGTGGCGCTGCTGCGGCCTCGACGATTCCACGCCTCGCGGGCCCGAGATCAGTTCGTCCCGCGGCATTTGCCGCAGCCACTGCGCCGCTCGATGTCAGGGTCGCCGCGCTTGCGGCGAGTCTCGAGAACCTCGCGGTGTCGACCTACGCCTCCGCGCTCAGCGCCGCAACGGCCGGCAAGCTCGGCAAGGTGCCAAACGCCGTCGCCACCTTCGTCAAGACGGCGATGGCACAGCACAAGGACCACGCAGCGGCCTGGAATGCGGTCGTGTCGTCTGGTGGGTACAAGCCCATCACGGCTCCGAACGCAGCGATTGCGGTCACGGTCAACGCCGCTTTCGCCAAGGTGACCGACATAGCCGGTGTCGCGAAGCTGGCCCTCGTGCTCGAAGACGCTGCTGCTGCGACCTACCTCGAAGCAGTTGGCGTATTGAGCGGAGCACAAGCGATTGAGACCGCAGCGACGATTCAACCCGTCGAGATGCAACACGCGGCAATTCTCAACTTCGTGCTCGGGCAGTACCCGGTGCCCGTGGCGTTCGCGACCACCGCGGGTGCGGCAACACTCATGGACGCACCGGCAGTAGCCAAGCGCTAATCGTCACCCCCCTCTCGGTACGCACGATCGAGAGGGGGGTGGCAGCACTCGTCGAAACCATCACCTCGAAGAGAGCAAGTCAGATGCATCACTTGAGCGACGCTCCGAGGAGTATTGACAAATCCCGAGAGCCTTTGCGGTGGCGCCGACGGCAGCCAGTTCCGCTGACCGCCGCGCTCTCGATCGGGCTCGGCGTCATCTGGATCATCGACGGAGCTCTGCAACTCCAGCCGGCGCAGTTCGGGTCGGGGTTCGCGGTTGGGATCGAGATGCACGCGATGGCCCAGCCGAGCGCTGTAGCGCATCTCGAGCTCGCCTTCGGTCGCCTCACGAGCTCGGCAGTAGCACCGTCGACGGTGCTGATAGCAACAGTCCAGCTCCTAATCGGTGCGACGCTGCTCCGCAGAAGAACTCGCTTCCTCGGCCTGGCCGCGTCGATTCCGTGGGCACTCGCCGTCTGGGCAGTAGGCGAGGGCTTTGGTGGCATCGCAACCGGCTATGCGATGTTGCCGACCGGCGCGCCAGGAGCGGCACTCGCCTACGCGCTGCTCGCGACGCTGCTCGTGCTCGATCTGCGATCGGGCAACGACGCGCTCCGGAGGCGAAACTTCCGATGCACATGGACCGCGATGTGGGTACTCGCCGCGGGGCTTCAGCTCGGCTCCCGCGTACCGCTCGCGCTCTTGTTTCGCGCCAACTTCAATGAGACCGCTGGTGGCGAACCGGGTGCGCTATCCGGCCTCGACCATCACCTCGCCGAGATTACGAGTGCCCATGCCGTAGCGACCACCGTTGTGCTTGCCTTCGTCGAACTTCTTCTCGCGTTCGCGCCATGGCTCGGCCACGAGCGATTGACGATGGTCACGACCCTTGGCGTGCTGTCCATTTTCTGGGTCGGTGGCGAAAATCTCGGTGGAGTCTTGACCTGGTCTGCAAGCGATGTCGGAATCATGCCGCTTTTGGCCCTTACCGCGCTCGGCAGCTTCGACGTGCCGATCCCGTCGGGCGCTTATCAGAGCCTTGCTGAACGCCCGACCCTTCGCCGAGCCACCACAAGGTTGGCGCCGCGACCAGGCAGCCACAGCACTGCGGCGCTTGTCGAGCAGTAGCCGTCTTCGATGCGCGAGCTGACGTCCAAGCGCTCGGTCAGCTTCGAATAAGCAGTGTGCCCATCACCACGACTAGAGAACGGGTAACTCGACGTAGCGAGGCGCTCGACCTCTCCGGGATCGACTTCAACGAGTTCACGAGAGAACCACTCGATGAGGCGACCCTTCGCTGCATCAGGTACATGCACGATGTTGAGCATCACACGGTCTGTTACCTGCGCGACCTGCTGGTAACGCCCCTCCACAAAGATCCGACAGTGACGACGTTCCTTGCGATCTGGGCCTACGAGGAGCACTGGCACGGCGAAGCACTGGGCGAGGTTCTAAAAGCCCATGGGGAACCCGCCAACGACGAGCGTGTCACAGCACTTCGCGGCTCCCTCAGTTGCTTCGACCGCTTCCGGCCGGGCCTATCCCAACTAGGAACCTCGATCATCCCGGGCAGCACCGCGGTACCTCTCGCGTGGGGGGCCGTTAACGAGTGGACGACCCAGGCCGCCTACGCCCGCCTCGGCGAGCTCGCGCACCACTCGACCCTGACGGAACTTCTCCGACGGATCATGCGCCAAGAAGGCCGTCACATCGATTTCTACAGCCATGAGGCAGCGCTGCGCCTCAGCCAACACCGGCTCGCGCGACGAACCACACGCTTCATGCTGCGCCGATTCTGGGCTCCCGTCGGATCCGGCGTCATGCCGGCTCGAGAGGTGAGCTTTTTGACCCGGCACCTCTTCACCGGCGAGGCGGGACGCGCCTCACTTTCTCGCATCGACCGACAGATCGATCGACTTCCAGGACTTGCTGGCTTGAATCTCGCTACCCGAGCCATGCGGGGCCGCGGGGCTTCTTAGCAGGGAGCCTCATTCGGCGCCAAAGAGCCGCCCAGTGATTCGAGGAGCTAGCTGGCGCCGCGAATGCCCTGACCAGGCCGTGGACCGTCGCCGAGTGCGATGACGATGAGAATCTCGTCTGGGTGTGGCGCGTCCGTGACGCGAACCTCCCAGCTGAAAAGACCGGTCAGGTCGGTGCCAGCAGGCTCGGCAGTGTCGTTCCCATTCCGCAGCGCGAGATCGAAGCTCGATCCGGCAGGCGCACGCTTTTCCACCGATGGGATAAGAACGCTGAGCCCGCTGGCGGCCCGAAGCTCTCGACCGAGCGGCCCCCCGTGGATGATCTGCGAGCCGTGCTCAATCTCGCCGTCGAGGCCGACGATTGCACCTTTGCCGTAAAGCCGTGGCGTCCGATCGAGCGCCTCTACCGCGGCAGCCGAAAGTTGCTTGCCGAGGGTCTCGCCGAAGGTCGTCTTCAACAGCGTTAGGTCTTCTTGGAAAATGCCGGCGTAGGGGTTCTTCACGACCGCGCACGCTGCCACAAGGCGCAGCGGCCGGGGCAGCTCGCGTCCGAGCTCCACGAAGATGTCCTCGACCACCGTCACCGTCTTGCGGATCTCTAGCTCCATATCCCCCTCCAGATTAGTTTTCACGAACTTATCCCGTCGAGGAGAGCAACAACGAACTCGCCTCGAGCCCGCCCGAGCAACAGCACGATCGTGCGGAACTGCTCTCGAGCGAGGATCGAAAAAAATTCTCGCTTGCGGCATCGGGCAGCCTCTACCCTGATCGTCGGTGACTTTGCATCCACGCCCTCATTCCCGTCGACGGGCCCCTTCGCCTAGCGTGATCATGCGACGACGGATCGTCGTTGGCGGCGGACTGCTCGTAGTGCTGTGCCTCATCGGTTACGCGATCTCGACCGCATTTGGCGGCACGACTCCTCCTCGGGCCACGACACCTCCCACAACGACGGTGACGACTCCCCCCGTGAATGAAGTTGAGGTAGGCGTGCGCACCTTCTCCTATACCGATCTGACGCGGAAGACCTACGACTACACGACCGGAAAGACACTTCCCAGTCGAACCGTCGGCGTGGAGCTCGAATACCCGACCTACCACGGCTCAGCAGGTACCGAGACACCTGACGTGTCGATCGTAAGCAAGAAGAGCTACCCGCTCATCGTCTTCGCGTCGGGATACCGGCTCCGGCCAAAGAATTACTCGACGTTGCTCGACAGCTGGGTGAAGGCAGGATTTCTCGTCGCTGCTCTCGAGTTTCCCGACACCACCTACCCGGCGACCGAGCCGGCGTACCACGCGCAACTCCCACACGGAAGCCCGGAGTCCGATTTGTACAACGAGCCAGCTGATGTTGCGTTCGCGATCAAAAACCTGATGGCGGCTTCCACCACGAAAAGCAGCTGGTTGGACGGCCTGATCAACAAGAACGCCATTGTTCTCGCCGGCCACTCCGACGGCGGCGACGTCGTAGCGGCGCTCGCCTATGACTCAGCGGCCCAAGTCGCTGGCGTGAGCGTCCGCGGCGTCGCGGTGCTCTCGGGCGCTGAGTTCGCGATCGCGAACCAGGTCTACTCCCAGCCAAGTGGTCCAGCCGTGCCCCTGCTCGTCGTTCAGAGCACGACCGACGTCTGCAATGCACCCTCGTCGGCTGTACAGCTCTACAACTCGATCGCTGCCCCGAAGTACTACCTCAACCTCGACAATGCCACGCACCTCGGCCCGTACAACGGCGCGCAACCACGGGTATCAGCCATCGTCGAGCAGACGACGACGGCCTTCTTCCAAGGCGCGATCGGACCATCTGCTATCTCCACCCAGGCGCTTAGTGCGCCAGCGACGGTGGCCGGCGTATCGTCGTTGACGACTGCGAGTTCGCTCGCCCCGATCGCGACGCCTTCAGGCTCGCCGTCCTGCCCAGTCGACTGACTCCCCCGCTCGCGCGCCGGAGCCCTGCGTTTGCTTTGAGCCGTCCGCGCTCGCGAGCACCACACGGCAGAGCGACGACCGGCAACTCACCAAGTGATGGACCGACGTCGCGTGGCCTTATCCTCGGGTGCTCCCGCGTAGCGCCAGGCGAGCGGCAAGGGCGAACGGTATCGCGGCCACTACGAGGACCGTCAGCCGTAGCCAAAGTGGCGTACCTGACGTCGCGAAGAGTGCCCGGTGGAGGTTCGAAATCGGTGCAGTCGGAAGCGGGCTGCGACTTCGAACCAGCCTCGGAAGGAACACCGTCGCGATCAGGGAAGCAAGGGCCGCAAGTGGTGTGACCACGAACGGCCCAGTCACCGCTACGACGAGTGCGGCACCGAGGAGGGCCAACAGCGCGACGCCGACCGCGGTGCCGCCTGGAAGATAAAAGAAGGAGGCAACACCAAGCGCGGCCAGCAAGACCCCGATCACCTCTCGCAAACGGAGCGTCGTCCGCGCTGCGACGATGAGAAGAAGAGCCGTGACGCCTGGGACGAGGATCGCCAGTATCGAGACGAGCCCTTCGACGACGCGCTGTGGTGCTCCGTGCTTGGCGGCGTCGTGGATGAGCGTCAACCCACCCGTGTCGACGACCCGTAACGCGGTGTCGCAGAGCGAGGTTGCGGCCCCCTCGAAGTAGGCCAGCTTCCCGATTCCGATCGCGACGCCAGCTACTACTCCGAGTATCAGCCAGATCCTGCCCTTCATCGGTCGATCCCGGTCATGGCGACTACCTCTTCCCGAGAACCGTCCAGAACATTCCTCGCTGCCACGATTATCTCCCGCACCACCACCGATCGCGCTGACCGTGAGCTAACGAGAACTTTTACTGATGCGCCCCAGCGATGCACCGAGCAAGCCGATCGGGAGTAGGTGTCACAAGTCCGAGTCCCAATCGCCTCGACCTTTTCGGCACCGGCTGAGAACTTCGTCGGTCATATCCATGGCCAAGGTAACTCCGGGCATGAGTCGCCGGCAGCGTCGGTCGGTCAACGCCGCTTCGGAAAGCACGACCGCATTCGATGGGCTGTTTCACCACATTCGACAAGCACGCGCATTCGAGATCGGGACCTTCGCCCCTAGTAGCAGGCCCTGCCCACCGTCATGATGCAGGTAGTTCGTAGACATCGACGCTGAGGAAAGGAATACATCATGAACAACCCGATCGCACTGCTCGCGAATCCATCGGAGCGAAAGGTGCCGGCTGCCTTTGAATGGCTGACGCACTCAAGAGTTGCCGGAATCGGCTGGACCGCGATGCGGATCTGGCTAGGAGTCATGTGGATTCAAGCTGGAGTGGCGAAGATCTGGGGCGCCGAGAACCCAGCGTTCCTTCATAACAACGGCGCCGGCGTGGCTGGCTTTGCGGCTCACGGAGCGCCTGCCTATACGTGGTGGGGAAGCTTCCTTCACAGCTTCGTCGTGCCGAACTCGGGGTGGATCGGACTGCTGGTCGCCTTTGCAGAGTTCGCCATTGGCGTCGGTCTCGTACTGGGCCTGTTCACCAGGATCGCCGCGCTTGGCAGTCTGGCCTTGCTCTTTACCTACGTGATGTCCGGCACCGCGAGCGTCTGTGCGTTCTATGCGCTCTTCGCGCTTGTGATCCTTGCAACATGGAGGTCGTCGAGCTTGTTCGGTATCGACGGCTTCATCGCCGGCTACCGCCAACGCCGCTACGGCAGTCATTCGACTGGACACGTGCTGAACACCGTCGAGCCCGAAATCGCACTGGTGGCCTAGCAAGTGGGACCTCGCCCCAGGGCGAGCGAAACAGACCGGTATCGCCTGCATCTCTTAGGCGGCACTGGTGCATCACGGCCGCGTTCTCATTCTCCTAAGTGCAGACCGAGCCCGACACGATCTCTCCGACAGCATGGCCCAAAGGTCACCGCTGGCGCCTAGAAGATGTCACTCAACCGGCCAATTCGCCCGCTACCGCAGTGGAGGTGCTCACGTGATTAACACAGCTCGAATCAAGCCACTCCGGGCACTAACGGAGTTGGAGTGCCTCAGACTTCTGGCCACGAGCAACGTTGGACGACTGGCGATTACACAAGATGCGCTTCCAGCCCTCGTCCCCGTTCAAGTTCGACTCGAAGCCAACCATCTCCTGATCACGTCACTGCTCGGATCCGCCGTGCCACTCCACAAGCAGGGCGTCGTTACCTTAGAGACCGGCAACCTCGGCGAAGGAGTCGGTCGCGAGTGGTCGGTCGAGGTATGCGGCATGCTCCGAAGAGAGATCCCGTCGACGCTCGGCGCCGACGAGGCTGGCCTCGACGACGGCTTTCAGCTGTCGACAAGGAAGATCCGCGGATGGTCCCGGTGACGACCACCAGGTCTGCGATCTCGTGGGAGGGCTTCCCGCCGAGAAGATCCGCGCCGCCAGTCACAGCGACCGCGCCGACGGCGTCCGCTGGCTCACTTGAGAGTCTCGATTGCCCCGCCATCGCCAGCGCGGATCTCCTCGGCGGGATGCCCCGGCTCGAGGTTCATCGCCGCCGATTTGAGCATCGTCTCATGGTCCAAGTCGGGGCCTACATCGATTACCTCGAGTAGGTATCCGACGTGGTCACCAAGTGGGAATCGCTCTAGCACCATGCCCTCGAGCCACGCAGCGCACTCCTCGAGGATCGGCGCACCCTCGAGGCCTTCGCGCCATGCGACGTTGCCAAGTTTGTCGGTGTCGTCTCCGGTCACCTCGCCGAATAATGACGCTAAGGCGATCTGATCGCGTCGAAGCACGTGAACACCCACGGCCCGTGCGCGTGACGCGATCGTCGTCGTGAGATTGAGCTCGGAGAGGCATACCAACAACCTCGGCGGATAGATGCTGCACTGGGTCGCGAACGCCACGAGACAGCCCGATCGACCAGCATCGGATTGTGCAGTCACCACCAGTGCCGGCCCATCGAAGAGGGAGAAGAAGTCCGATACCTCCGTCATCGTGCTGGTCCACCCCGTCTGAGTTCACGTCGTCTGCTCGGGTAAAAAGGTCGGGAACTCCGAAATTCTCGCGGTACTCGGGTACGCGTCGCCTCGTGCCAGCTCAGCTAATCACACCGATTCGCTCGGGACCCGCACGACGACGTCGGCCACAGGCCGGTCGACAGCAGAAACGTCTCCGTTTCGCACAAACGAGTCGGAGGTCAAAGCGAGGTCCTCGTCTGAGCCGCGCCAGCGCGACGCACAGGCGAGAAAGCCGAACACCAATGCTCCGAAAGCGACGACGAGCACACCAGGACCCACCGCGATTCCGACGACGTAACTGAACCGACGAAGCGCGGTCCCGCTGGCGAGGTAGGAACCCCCGTGTATCGGGCCCCACGCGGCCCATCCAAGCGCGAACCAAGCCCCAGCGAGCAGCGACAACAGACCGCCAAGACGCATCGACGCCCTGCCTTCGCGAAGGCGCCAGGAGCCGGAGGCCCCAAGAACCAACAGTGCGCCCACAATTCCGACGATGGCCGGGAGCACGCTCAACGACGCCCGCGAGAAATTCCACTGAAACGAGCTCCCGCCTGCTCCGCTGTAGCCGAAGGCCGGACCTATGAACGGGGCGAGACCTCCCCAGGCATTCACGACCAGAGCAAAGAACGCGAAAATCCCTATCGAGACGGGGTAGCGAGTGTCGATGCGGGCGCTCTCTGCTAACGACCCCGACCGCCGGTGCCGCGTCCGTCGCGCCGGCATTGCCGCTGTGCCTGTAGCCATGGCCCACCTCGTTCTCTCGCGCCTTGCGCGCGTTCCCAAGGTCCATCCTTGAACCGCTTCCTCTGAACACCTACCCGGCTCTGAACTGATCAAACCGGACGGTACGCGCCCGCGCGTCCTTGCACCGACTCCCCGTCCATGGTTGGATAAGTCGCGCCAGCAGCAGTCGGCAAGGAGGCACACCAGATGTCCGAGAGTGGAAATCCCGCAGCCAACATGGCGCTGTTCGACGCTTCAACGGAGTTCCTGGGGACGACATCTATCGTCCACGCGACCGGCGAAGTCGACATTGCCAGCGCTCCCGCCCTCGCAGCGCACGTGGACCGCGCGCTCGCGCCGCGACCATCCCGGCTGATCATCGATCTGGCGGCGGTGACGATGCTCGACTCCTCTGGGCTCGGTGTGCTTATCGGCGTCCTTAAAGGTCTCGACGCGGGCGGCAACGCGACCGAGCTTCGGCTCGTCGTCGGAGAGCCGCACGTCCTCAAGGTCTTCGCGATTACGGGCCTCGACGGGGTGTTCTCGATTTTCGGCTCGCTCGACGCTGCGATGACCCCACTTCCTGAGTCACAGCCTCAGCTTCCTTGAGTCACGGCCTCGGCGCCGACGACAACCTTGGCCACGACATCATTTCGAGCGATGAAGCACAAAATCGCGGTTACCGCCTGACGAACCGGGTAGCAACAAAGCAACGCATTCGGCTATGGAGGTTCGGCCATGAACGGGAGACTTCGACGCTTCGGGCCAAGACACGGCGACAGCATCCTCGTGAGCGAGGCCGAGCAGTTTCTTAGCGGCTCGCTTCTTGACGTTGCATTTGAAAGTGGTGGCGATGTCCCGGCCTGGGTTTGGCTCTCCGCCATCACCCACGGCGACGCGGCGCTCCTTGCCCATGCCAAGAACTGGCTCTCCGATCACCAGGGAGCTCGACCCGAGCTAAACGGCTGGGGCCGCGTCCTGCAGCACCTGACCACCCGGCTCCTCGAAACCAGCGAAGCCATGGGATGTCCAGCAAGTGATCTACAGCGAGATCTTCTCGTCCCTTTGGAGCTCGCTGTCACGATCACACCGGTAGGCCCGGCGACGATGTGTCGGCTCGTAAACGTCATGCTCATTGACGCCAAGACAAAAATCGGACTCGACCGAAGCTGAATTGGTACCGCGCCAGCGCCAACCATGAGCGCGGCGAACATCGACTCGGCCCGCTCCCGATGATGCGCCAGCAGTTGCGAGTGCGGCACCACACCTCTCATGCGGTGCGAAACGTCGATATGTGAGTTCTCGGTCTGCGGATCGCCGCCGCGGAAGTCTTTTCGGGCCGAGCACCCGCGCACTTCGTGTCACGGGACCTTGCAATCTCGCTCCTTCTAGGTCACCGTTATCGGCATCGTCTCGGGTTAGGGCAGACGAAATCAGGGCATAGAGCAAGGGATGGCAACCACATGGCAGCTTCTCGCACAGTTGGACCTTCTCCATCAGCTCCAGCCATCGTCGGCGAGCACCGACGACTCGGCTCGGGAGTCGGGCGATGAGGAAGACGAGTCGTCCCGTGCCCGCGGTTGATTTGAACCGGGTCCGCGACCACGTGATCCTCGTCGTACCTGCTCGCCCAGAGATGTGGTCGATCGTGCGAATGACCGCAAGCGTGCTCGCAGCGCGCCTCGAGCTCTCCTTCGAAGAGGTCGAGGATCTTCGCCTCGCGGTGACGGAGCTGTGCAGTTCGTGTGCCGTCGACGCCGCGCCGGACGCAACCTGCGAAGCCCGTTTCGAGATCTCGCCCGATCGCTTCGAACTGCACCTCGAGATATCCCCCGTAGCGGAGTCGCCATCTCCGACTGGCGAACACGGCATCTTGAGCATGCTCGAGCTCTCAGAGCAGATCTTGCTCGCTACGGCCGACAACCACGTCATCGACCCGGTCCAAGATGGGCTGCGCCACGCCTACCTCTGCAAGAACAGCACCCCCCTGGCCCTGCGGTGACGGCCAAAGGAGCGCGTGCTCCGGTTGCTGAGCGGTTGGCACTCTTTGCAAAGACCCGCGATCCCGAACTGCGAGCGGAGCTGATCGAGGAGCACCTCGAACTTGTCGAACGTCTCGCGCATCGCTTCATGTCGCGCGGTGAGCCACTTGACGACCTCGTGCAGGCTGGTTCGATCGGATTGATCAAGGCAGTCGACCGCTTCGATCCGACGCTTGGTTATGAATTCAGCGCCTACGCGACCACGACGATCCTTGGCGAGCTGAAACGGCATTTTCGCGATCGCGGTTGGTCGATCCGCGCATCTCGACGAGTGCAGGAGCTCTATCTCGAGCTGGCGCCAACCGTCGAGGTGCTCACCCAACGACACGGTCGCTCGCCAACCATCCGTGAAGTGGCGCTCGAGATCGGAACCAGCGAAGACGCCGTCCTCGAAGCGATGGAGGCCGGCTTCGGCTATCGCTCGCCCTCCCTCGACGCTCCGGGTCCCGAGGGCGGGACGCTAGGCGACCGACTCGGCGAACAAGACAGCAACTTCGAACTCGTCGACTCCCGGGTGACGATCATCCCAGAGCTCGCACAGCTGCCCGAACGAGAGCGCGACCTCATCAAGATGCGCTTCGTCGAGGAACTGAGCCAGGTAGAGATCGCCGAACGACTCGGCGTCAGCCAGATGCACGTCTCACGCCTCCTCGCGCGAACGATGGCGTCGCTGCAACGCGCCGTCGAAGAGCCCCGAGAGGCGCGCCAAAGCTGATTTGCATGGCAGCGAGCATCCTCGGAAGTCTCTGCGATGTTACGAGATGTAGCTCGTCGAGGCGCTACGACGCTTTCGCGGCACCCGACTTGGAGCGGCACAGCACTGTTTCGAGGTCTGCCTTACTCATCGCAGACCGACCCGGCACACCCCGGAGCCGCGCCTCCTCGTAAAGCTGGCGATAGGTGCGCCCTGCCGAAGCTCGATGCGAATCGAGCACGCCGCGCCGCGACGACGACAGATCGCTGATCGAACCTGCCGTTCGAGTCCCATTTGCTCGAGTCCACTGCTTGTTGACCGTGCGCGCAGCTACCTCCTCCGCTACCGCTTTGGAGCCTCCGCGGACTTCGAGCCCCGTCTTTGCGTGGTCGTACGGTCGTTCTCGCTTCGAGCCCCGTGCCGACTTCGGCACCCGTGCTGCTTCCTCGTCCTGGATCGACCCGGCCCGCATGGCCAAACGCACGCTTGCGTAGATCGCGAGCATTCCGACACCGGAGGCCACGAGATCGCCGACGGAGCGAATTCGCCTACTCATCACAGAACCCGCCATCGCCCCTCGCTCCACCTTCTGGGATCGACGATTCAACTCCGGCCGATCGCGAGTAGGTCGCTTTGTCCGCCTCGGACCACTCGTCGTGGATCGTCCGAGCTCCTCGCTCAATCACCGATGCCACCGGAACCGGTAGATAACTCGGGCGATCATTTCGCACTCGGTCTCGTCGGCGACCTGCTCCGCGTCGCTCGACTTGGACGAAGGGTCCGAAACTGGCATGCGTTACCCATACCCCGATGCGTGACACTCAACCTGTATGCGCCGAGCTCTGCGAAGCGTTCGTCTCGCGTAACTAACGATGCGAGGATGCCACTTGCCTGGCGTTGGTTTTGCCGGTCCAGATCTCGGGTATCAGGCGGTGAATTAGCGAGCGCGTCGCAACGTCGGAAAATTAACCGTTTCTCCTCCACACCTCATGCGTCCTCGGCTCGCCGAGGTAAGGATCGACGAGAGCCCGCCCTAAAACCCAAGTGCGCATCTTCCAGCTCGCAAGTAGCAGAAGGGCCCGTATCGATGGTGAGAACTGGCACCCCATTACCTGAAGGAAACCGACTTCTCGACTTGCTCGCAGAAAGCGACCGACGGCGACTCGCTGAGGAAGTCGAGGTTGTCCGGCTGAAATTGATGGAAACGCTTTACGGGGCGGGCGAGAGCATCGACAGCGTCTACTTCCCGCTTCAGTCCGTCGTGTCAGTCCTGACCCGTGCGCAAGGCACGAGCGGGGTCGAGGTCGCCACTATCGGAAATGAAGGTCTCGTAGGACTCTCGCTGTCGTGGGGAGCAGCGAAGCTGAATCCGGCGGAGTTTCTCCAAGTCCAGGTCCCAGGGCCGGCGCTTCGAATGCCGGCGGAAGCGTTCGCCGCAGAGCTCGCCCGCGGCTCAGGCCTAGCAGACGTGGTCCGGCGCTACACCCAAGCGTTCGTTAGTCAGCTGATGCAGCAGGTGGCGTGCAACGGACTCCACTCCATCGAGGAACGATGCGCGCGGTGGATGCTCTTGACACACGACCGCGTTGGTGCCGACGAGTTCCCACTTACCCAGGAATTTCTCGCACAGATGCTCGGCGTCCGACGTGCCTCGGTAACCTTCGTCGCAGGATCGCTCCAGCAAGCAGGCTTTATTCGTTACCGCCGAGGGCGCGTGACCGTAACCAACCGTGCGGGGCTTGAGAACACTGCATGCGAGTGCTACTCGGTGCTCCAAGAGGTGTTCGAACGCCTGGTGCCGTAATCAGCGGCCACCCCCCGTTGCGTCGGTACGGTATCGGACAGAGAAAGCAGATTGTTCACCCCGTCCGAAGCACTCCGGCAGCGTCACGAAAGTGCGCTGCCCTAGGCATGGAGGAAGACCGTTGGCCGGCGCCACCCCAGCATCGGCGATGATCACCGCCGACGCGACTGAAGCTCCGGCAAGTGAGGTCGCGTCCACCCCGCGACCGTCCGGAGTGATCGTCGGGGTCTTTCTACTCGGCTTGGTCATCACGGCAGCGGTGTCGTGGACCTCGTTGGTGCTCAACAACCACAACGACAACCGCCTGCTCAGTCTTGAGACCGAGCAGGCAGCCGACGTCCTCGCGGCGGCGTTGCCAAATACCACGACGCCTCTTGCTTCAGCCCTCCAGATCGCCGCCGTCACGAACGGCTCCGCCGCCAGGTTCTCGAGTTACATGTCCGCCTACGTCGGAGCCTCCACAGGAGGGTTCACGTCCGCCTCGCTCTGGACGCTAAGGGGCACGAGCGTCGAACAGGTCGCGGCCCTCGGCTCGGGCTCTGCACTGACGGGTTCTTCGCACGCAGCCGAAGTGGTCCAAACGGCCATGCGAGTCCCGAAACTCATTGTCGAGGAGCTGCACGCTGGGCAGCGCGAACTTCTCGCGTACGCCCTGGCACTTCCTGGTACCCCATATGCCGTACTTGTCGCACATGCGATTCCGGCCGATCGCCGGGCTGCGGTCGCAAAGAACTCTGCCTTCTCTCAGCTCAACTACGCGATCTTCCTCGGTCCGTCAACGAGTCCGGGGAACGTCTTGACAACGAGCTTCTCTTCGCTCCCGCCGAGTGGCCCCATCGCCGTCAAGTCGATTCCGTGGGGTGACTCGTTCCTCACGCTCGAGACCACCGCTCGCGGGCACCTCGGCGGAACTCTGCCGGCACAGCTGCCCTGGATCTTCGCCGTGCTCGGACTCCTGCTAAGTGTCACCGCGGCGTGGATCACCGAGCATCTCGTGCGTCGACGGCGAGCGGCTGAGCGCGACTCGACGCGAATCCGCGAGCTCTACGCGGAGCTCGCAACACTCTTTCAACAGCAACGCACGACATCTGAGACGCTGCAACGCGCGCTGCTACCACGTACCTCGCCAGAGATTGCGGGCATGGAGTTCGCCGTGAAGTACGAGCCGGGAGCAAAAGGGCTAGAGATCGGGGGCGACTGGTACAGCATCGTCGCGATCGACGACGCACACTTCGTCTTTGTCATCGGCGACGTCTCGGGCCACGGACTGAGCGCGGCGACGGTGATGGCTGAGCTCCGGTTCACGATTCGTGCCTACGCGCTAGAGGGCAACACTCCAGGAGCGATCCTCGAGAAGTGCTCCAAACAGCTCGACGTGGCGAATGGCCACTTCGCGACAGTCCTCATCGGCAGCGTCGATGTTGCCCGCCATGAGATCGCGATTGCGAACGCGGGCCACCTCAACCCACTTCTCCTCGCCGGCGATGAGAAGTCGTTTATCAACACGGCACTCGGCGTGCCGCTCGGCGTCTCGGGGGAGAGCTATGACTCGGTGACGATCTCCGTGCCGCCCCGCTCGTCGCTGATCGCGTTCACCGACGGCCTCATCGAACGACGAGGCGAGAACCTCGATGTCGGCCTGGCGAGACTAAAGGCGTCAGCCGACGACGGCACCCTTTCGCTCGAGAGCCTCCTCACGAAGATCTCGACCGACCTCGCGTACGACGCGTCCGAAGACGACGTCGCGATGCTCGGTCTGAGGTGGCTGACCTAGCTGTCCGACGTTCGCCAGTCTCACCTCCTGGGGCACCTCGGAGGTGAGACCTTTGCACACTCTCGAGCCGGAGCGGCACCGATGCTCGTGCCGAAAGCGCATGTTTGGACCCCAGAAAACGGGGTATCGGCCTAGCACTGAGCATCGTGGCCGAAGGACATTCGATGAAGACGATCCGCAAATCCCAATCCTCGAAGAAGCACCCGGCGAAGCAGACCCTGTACCTACTCCCGGTGCAGGCCCAACAGTTACGTCTGCACTCCTCGCTTCGCACCGCGGGCGAGCTCGCGACACCGTCGACACTTCGCCTTAACTCAGCTGCATAGTGAACGACTGGGCCGAGCGACAAGGAACCGATCCGGCGCTTCTAACGATCCGCGATCGCCGCTCGAGAACCCATTCGACGAAGCGAACGAATCCAAATCCTGAGGTCCAGCTACGCCAAGCGGATATTCTTTCGCCGTGCCGCGCGTCCGTTCGTATGGCTGGTCGAGTCCGGGTGCCGTGCGCCACGACGAGCCGACGAAATAGCCAGAGCTCGCGGAGATCTCGTGGCTGCGATCCATAAGGCACCTTCTGCAGCTGTCTTTGTTACCTGCGTAACTGGTTCAGACGGCGTGACGGTGGTTTCCATCGCCGGAGAGCTCGACACGTCCAATGTCGACGAGGTGCGCCGGCAACTCGAAGCGACACTCGCTGCCTCGTCCACCGCGCTCGTCGTCGACCTTTCCAAGCTCGGTTTCATGGACAGTTCCGGCCTAGCGCTCCTCGTCCAGGTCGCGGCTCGCGTCGAGACAATCTCGCTACGCCATGTGCCAGCGTTGATTCAACGCTTGCTCGATGCGACGAGCCTCTCCGACATCCTCGCGGCCGAGAAGTGACCGAGCAGCGCGCGTTCCCCGGCGCGCCAGAGTCGGTACCTACTGCGCGCCACTTCGTTTCCAACGCCGTGGCGGACGTCCCAAAGGAGATCGCGGACCGCGCGGCGCTGATGGTCTCAGAACTTGCGACCAACGCGGTCCGCCACGGCGGAACCGACTTTGAGGTACTCGTCGATCGCACGCCCGACGAGCTCTACATCGAGATCGCCGACTCCGGTGACGGCTCGCCCGTCGTCCGCCACGCCTCCCCACGCGATACTTCAGGCAGAGGGCTACAGATCGTGGAATCGCTTGCGGACAAATGGGGCGTGCGGGCCTCGACAAGTGGCCTCGGGAAGACCGTTTGGTTCACCATCTCGCTACCGGAGGGTCGGCCAACAGAGGATCGCGCCGGCTGCGAGTAGTCGCCTTCAGTCACGAGAGCCCCGAGGACGACCTCGCGACCGACGACGCCATCGAGCCGCAAGCCGCTCGGCGCTACCCCGCTGCAGCTATCGCCAATGGCGCAGCGGTTCGTGCACGATGTGCGAGCGAACCGAAGTCCCGCGCATCACCGCGAACGTAGACAACGCCGCTCGCTGCGAGAAGGTAGTACCCCTTGGCGTCGGGAGTAAGCGCGAACGAGATGATCGGTCGCTTGCTCTTCACGGCACCGTAAGAGACGGCGTCACCGAGTGTGTAGACAGTTCCCCGTGACGAGACAACGTAGAGTCCGCGGCCGTCGAGACTCGACGCCACGGCCACCGCAGCGTCGAGTGTCGGGTTGAGCCGCAGCGACGACATCGCCGCCGCGTCGCCAAAGCCCAAGATGGTCCCATCCGCGGTCGCGAGCCAGTAGCCCTTGCCGTCTGGTGTCACCGCGATCGAGGTGACCTTGGAGCGAAGTCGCGTATGCACCGCAGAGCCGAAAAAGCCAGCGTCGCCGAAGTTGAAGATCCGACCACCAGCGGTCACGAGGTAGTAGCCCGAGAAGTCCGGCGATGTCGCGAAGGCAACTACCGGACTTTTCGTTCGATTCGAAGCCAGATCGCCCTGCCATACGGCCTTGCCGTAGGCGCGTACCTTCCCCGCGGAGGAGACGAGGTAGTAACCGTCACCGTCATAGGTCGAACCGATCGCCACGACACCAGAGAGACCGCTCACCCGTGCCGGGGTGAGCGACTCCACACCTCCGAAGCCGAACGCGCGGCCATTCGCCGTCAGGATCCGGTACCCGAGCAGTGACGCCAACGACACGACGAACGTCACCGCGGTGCTGGCCTTGGCGCCGACGCCGTTCGAGGCCGAGAGGGTGACCGTATACACCCCCGCCGTGTTTGATTGCGGCACGCCGGTCACGACAATCTCTCCGGACTCAACATCCACGCCGATGCCGCTCGGCAACGCTCCGCCCACCACGATCGTCGGCGTCGGACTTCCCGCGTCGCCGAACTGCAGCGACACCTGTTTGCCGACGATCACGTTGGCGCTCGACGGTCCCGAGAGGGACGGCGGGATGCCCGCAAAGAAGGTTTCGGTCAAGAGCGACTCGCTCAGCTCCGTGCTGCTGTAGCCGCCTGCTGCGAGGGCAACTCCGTTCCCCATCAAGGTCAATGTGCCGCCGGACTGTGGTGAAAGCAGTACCGCCGCCCTCGCCCAACCGCTGGAGCTGTACCGAAAGACATCCGCCGAAGGCACGACCGCTGCAGTAGGCGAGCCGCCTGCATAGAGCACGGATCCGTCGGGGAGCAACGCGATCGACCCGCCACTTCGCGCCCCGGGCAGCGAGTGCGTCGTGGTGAAGTACCCGTGCGACGGGCTGTACAGCGCGGCGTTCGCGAGCGACGTCGCTCCAGATAGGCCGCCAACCACCAACGCGCTGCCGCTTCGAAGCGTGACCGCGGACGCGTCGATGGTCGCGAACGGCAAGGAGCCGGTGGCTGCGAACGTCCCACTAGCGGGGTTGTAGAGCTCTGCGGTGTGCGTCGCGCTCCCATTCACCTTGCGCCCACCAGCGATCAGCACCTTGCCACCTGGCAGCAGCGCCGCAGCCGCCTCGTAGACCGCAAGCGTGAGCGATCCCGTAGCGGTGAAGGTGCCGTTGACCGGGTTGTAGAGCGCGGCAGTAGCAAGCGGAGCGCCGCCGCTCGTCGCGCCACCTGCCACCAATACCTCGCCTGTCCCAAGCAGTGTGGCTGTCGCGCCGCGCTCGGGACTTATGAGCGATCCCGTGCCCGCGAACGTTCCGGAATGCGGGTCGTAGAGCTCTGCGGCGGAGACAGGCGTACCACCAGTCGTCGCTCCGCCCGCAATCAACACCTCACCGTTTGTAAGGCGCGTCGCCGTCGCGCCATAGATCGGTTCGGGCAAGCTACCCGTCTCATGCCAGGATCCGGTACTCGGGTCGTAGAGCTCCGTGTCGGCGATCGCTGCCGCCGAGGTTGTCTCTCCACCTGCCACGAGCACGTCGCCGTTCGCGAGCAGTGTGGCCGTAGCGTTCGCGCGGCCGAGCTCGAGCTCACCACTACTCGTCCAGCTATTGAGCGTCGAGGCCGCGCCACTCGCACCGAAAACGACGAGCAGCGAGCTGGCGGCAATCAGCGTCGCGAGCAACAGAACATGAAACGTGTTTCGACGAGATCCGATCATGATCGTCCACCCCTCCGATAGGCCGTCGCCTGCGTGACTACCCAATCGCAACCAGAATGAAATATTTGTACCACGATTCACATCCCGGTCGAGGCTGACCGCCCCGGTGACGGGCGGTTCCTCCTTCCACGGCGCGTAGCCGCCTCCCTCAGCCAATCCCGATGCGGAGGTCCCCCACGGCGACGGGTCGCAAAGCAGCCAGGGGCGCGGAATATTTCTGTTACTAACACCCGTCTCCCGCGGTATAGAGATGGTGCTGAACGAAGCGCCGATGCGGCACGCCGTCTAGCTACGCCAATGAGGAACAGTTCCTCACGGATTGAGAGGGACATTGAACGCCTTCGAACGTGCCACTCGTCGTCTTGACGGGGCGCAGCAGCGACACACGGGACCGGCGGTGCTCGTTGGCGTGGTCAAGAAGTTCGGCGACGACAACGCCGGGGCGCTAACGGTACAGATGGCGTACGCGATGTTCATCGCCGTCTTCCCGCTGTTGCTGGTTTTGATCACGGTGCTCGGCATCATCCTCGCCGATGAACCCTCGGCTCGGTCACGCGTGCTGAACTCCGCGTTCGGAGACTTTCCAATCGTTGGCCAATCGTTGGCCCACAACCTGCACGCCTTGAAGCGAAGCTCGACGATTGGACTGGTGATCGGCATTCTCGGCCTCATTTATGGGTCGACGGGAGTCGCGCAGAGCGCGATGTACTCGATGGAACAGGTCTGGAACATTCCAGGTGCCCTTAGGCCGAACTTCCTGACCCGACTGAGTAGGAGCGCGATCTTCTTATGCGTGCTGGGCGTCAGCTTGATCCTCTCCACCACGCTTGCTGGATTCGGCACCTTCGGTCGGCACAACTTCTGGCTCGGCTGCCTTGGCGAGCTGCTCGCGCTGATTTGCAACGAGGCTTTCTACGTAGCTTCGTTTAGAACGCTCACACCGAGACAGATCGCCACGAAGAGCCTCATCCCCGGCGCGCTGATCGGCGGCGCGGCCTGGACGCTGCTCCAGGCGGTGGGTGGTTACGTCATCGGTCACGACTTAAAGGGATCGAGCGCGCTCTACGGCACGTTCGGCCTCGTACTCGGGTTGATCGCCTGGCTCTACCTCGCCGCGGAGATCACGCTCTACGCCGCGGAGCTAAACGCCGTGCTCTATCACCGTCTCTGGC
This sequence comes from Acidimicrobiales bacterium, assembly GCA_036510575.1. Classification (GTDB taxonomy): domain Bacteria; phylum Actinomycetota; class Acidimicrobiia; order Acidimicrobiales; family Bog-793; genus DATCDR01. The sequence continues at coordinate 46,043 of DATCDR010000016.1, forward strand.
CGCGAGCCCTCGTCCAGCCGCCGCTCACCGAGGCCGACCAGCGCTCGCTCGCCTTGCAGGCGATGGGCAACCAACGCCGATCCGACCAGGAGATCGTGACGCGCTTTCGAGACAGACCGATGGACCAGGCGGAGTATCGAGCAGCAGGCTTCGAGCTCGACCAGACGAGTGGCGGCGTCGAACGAAGCTCGAGCGACCCCAGCGACGGCGGGCGAATGACCTGACATACTGCGACACTCGATAGGCCCGAATGGGCTATTTGTCCTACTCAAGGTGGAATTTGTGGCAACTCGTCCTTGCGTCCGTACGGTATCGGACATGACCTCGAAGCAAGCTCGACATCTCACCAAGTGCGTCTCGTACGGGCCGCAGCGACTTGGCGAACGCAACGCTCGCGAAACGTCAGGACGCACATGGCAGAACTGAAGGCAGCTAGCGGTGCGAAGGCAACCGCTGTAGCGCGGCGAGACGCATCCGGAGTCCCGATCGTAAAGCTCACCGGCGAGGTGGACATGTCGAATGTCGACTCCGTGCGAGCGTCTGTCGACCTCGCGATCGAGCACGACCCCGAACGGATCGTCTTCGACCTAGGAGCTTTGGAATTCATGGATAGTTCCGGCCTAGCGATGTTGCTGGCCGTCGCCGAGAAGATCTCGGTCGTGGAACTTCGACGGCCGCGGCCACTGATCCGTCGGGTCATCGAATTGACCGGACTCTCTACGACATTCGTCGTGACTGCCTGAGCCGAAGCGTGGGGCTCTGCCACGCGGTTAGCTGCGAGCGCCACTTAGGCGCCCGGCGAAGAGATTCCTTGATTTAGGGTCCACAACTTGGGTATACCTGCCGCGGACATTGCAGAGAGGCCGAAATTGACAAACACCGAGCGCGTAGCGCCGAGGGACCACGTCGTTCTCTTTTATGAGAACGACGTGGAGCTCCGTTTAAGCGCGGGCGCGTACCTGCGTGAGGCCTTGCGCGGAGGAAGCGTCGCAGTTGTCATCGCGTCGGCATCACATCGGGCGTTGTTGGAACAAGAGGTCGCCGCGTCGGGGCTGGACCTCGGCGAGCTGAGTAACCAGGGTTCTTTTATAACCCTCGATGCCGCGGAAACGATCAGCCGCCTCGTCATCGACGGTCGGCCTGATCCGGCGGCATTCGAAGCCGTGGTCGGCGAGCTCATCGTGGGCGTCGCTTCGAAAGGCCGGCAGGTTTGTGCCTACGGCGAGATGGTCGGCTTGCTCTGGGACGCACGGCAGGTCAACGCCGCCGTCGAGCTCGAGGAGCTCTGGAACAGCCTTGGTGAGCGAACACCGTTCTCGTTGTTTTGCTCCTATGCATCCTCTTCCCGGTCGGACCCTTCGGTAGCGCACGACATCGAGCTCGTCTGCACGCACCACTCGGCTGTCGTCGACCCGGACGCCTCCGACCTAGCAGCTGGACTTCGAGCGCTTCGTCGCTCGGCTCACCGCTTTCCCCGAGAGCTCGAGTCGGTCACGAAGGCTCGGCACTTCGTCGCCGACACCGTGCTCGAGTGGGGCTTCGACCAGATCAGCCAGGAGGCCCAGTTGGTCGTGAGTGAGCTCGCCAGCAACGCCGTGCGTCACGCGCGCTCCGCGTTCAGCGTCGTCATTTCAGAGGCTGATTCGTCGCTGCGACTCGCCGTCTCGGACAAGAGTCACGCTCTTCCGACCAAACAACGCCCAGCGAACAGCTCAAGTTCGGGACGGGGCTTGATGCTGGTTGCCGCGCTCGCAATCGAGTGGGGCGTCGAGCAGGCACTTGATGGCAAGGTTGTCTGGGCGGAGCTGTCACTGTAAGAAGCGATCTCCGCGCCGGTCGCTGCGCCAGCTCCACAACGTAAGCGGCCGCAAAATCCGGCTGCTTACGGAAAGAAGATTAAGCGCACGCCATTCTGGGCATCACTGCTGCAGGGACTCAGGAGGCGCTCGATATGACCAGCACGGCAAACGCGGAGCAAGACGTCGCACTCGAAGCGTTGAACACGCTTTCGGACGTCGCTGCTTCGAGCATCACCGGCCTCACCGAGGTGCACGCACAACTCGCCGAGGTTCGTCGCCGGCGACGACGCGGGTGGTCGTGGCGACGGATTGCCTCGAGTGGCGACTCGCCGAACCCCCTCGCGAGCGTGACCGGAATCGCCGCAAGCCTTGCGCTAGCCAGTGCCGGGTTCCGGCGAGCACTCGCTCATGCGCTCCGAAGCGAGGGCATGCAACTCACCAAGATCGCACCACTTCTCGACGTCTCGCGACAGCGCATCGGCGCGTTGCTGCGCCCGAGACGAGAGGGACGAAGCCCTTCTTAAAGGGTCCCGCTTCGCTGCAACAGCACGAAGGCGAGCCAGCCCGCTGGAATCGGGAGCCAGAACGTGGCTACTCGGAAGACGAGGACAGCGGGGATCGCTTCGTGAGCGGGAATGCCTATTGCCGTCAGCCCGGCCGTGAGCACCGCCTCAACCGCCCCGAGCCCGCCCGGGGTAGGCGCAGCTGACCCGACTGCGTTCCCTGCGAGATAGACAACGGCTGCCGGAAGAATTGCCGGATGCGACCCGAGCGCAAAGAGGGACGCGAGAAACGCGAGAAGGTAACCAAAGGTCAGCAGCAAGTTCGCGCCGATGCCCCAAAGGAGGCGAAGCGGTTTCGTGAGCGACTCGAGCAGGCGCGGCCACACGCCCTTTAGTCGCGGAAGCACGCGATGGCTGATGATCGTGCGAGTCCGGGGAATCAGCATGAGTACCGCGGCCACGACGGCGATCGCCGCGAGACCAAGTAAGAGGTCCGTGCTCGGGGCGATCTTGAAGCGACTGACGCCGGTTCCCGTCAAGAATCCGAATACGACCAACAGTATGACCGTCGATACGACATTCACGATCTGGGAGAGCGCGATCGCCGCAGCGACGGCTCCCTCGTCAACTCGCTGACGATGAAGATACCGGGCGTTCACGGCGACGTGGCCGACAGTGGGCGGCATCGCGACTCCAACGAAAGCGCTCGAGAGCTGCACGAAAAAGCCGCGGATCGGCGAGAGGCGCGCTGGCACGAAGGCGGCGAGATTCTGCGCGGCGGCGAAGTATGTGAGCGCCGAGCCTGCTAGGGCGAGCGCGAACCAACCGAAGTTGGTGCGCCGCAGCGCGCCTAAGAGGTCGACCTGGGAGATCTGACCGACCAGAAGAAAGGCCGCGACCGTCAACGCAATGGCGCTTATTACCGTTCGCCAGCGAAATCGCTCGAGTCGCGCGATCGGCGCGGACGCGTCCGGTCCGACCATCGCGAGGCGGACCTCGGCCAGGCAGCCGCGGGCCTCGCGCATCGCAGTGAAGCCCCACGGGGCGAGCGCGATCGGCTGAAGTGTCGCAGCAATAGCTGCCTCGTCTTCGGGTACGTACGCACTTCGCAGCGCCTCTACGGAGACGGTAGGTCCAACGACTCCGCCAAGTGTCGTTAGCAACTGCGTCACGTCGAGTCGTCGCACGAGCTCGCCGGCGCCCGGAAGCGCTGCATCGAGCGACGAGAAGCCCGCAGACGCCTCAGCGACCAGCAGGTTCTCAGCACGCAGATCGCGATGCGCGATGCCCGAATCGTGCAGTGCGCGCAGCGCCGCGAACAGATATTTTGCACTTTCCAGGCCGCCCGACGCGCGAAGCGGCTCTCCTGGTGGCTTGCCCATCACAAGCACGAGCATCTCGGGGGCTAACTCATTTAGCAGCAACACCGACGGGCTAAGAACACCCGCACCCGTGGCCAGGTAGCTCGAAAGCGCAACCTGCTCAAGTTGGGCCCGCGAGCTCAGCGCCACGTGACCAGCGACGATAGGACGCAGCCGCGCATGCGCCCAGAGTCGGCGGGCGAGTCCGGCGCCCCGGGTATCCCGGTTTGCCATGCGCACATCGACGGCTGATCCGTCGATGAGCACGCCGGTGAGGTCGGAGCGACGGCGACGGTCGATTGGGCGTAGGTCGTGGATGAACAGCTGATGCTCTCCGAGCCTTCGCACGAGCTCATTCGTGCTCGGTTGAACTGACTCCGCACCGAGCAGCCATCGGAGTCCCCATCCGAAGAACAAGCCGGCGAAAAACGCCACAACGAGAGCGAAGGGCGTTACCTCGTCGTCGGCGAGGCCAGCCAACAAGAGGCTGGCGCCAGCGAGCACGCACCATCTGGCCCATCGAGAGCGACGCACGAGGTCGATCGCGACCAGATATGCGATGAACGCGGTGTCGATGACGAAGCTCGTCGAGTTCTTTCCATGCAGCACCGCGTCCGTGACCGATCCGCGCTCGATGTGCCAGACGATCGAGACCGCCACCGAACAACCCGCTGCCACCGCCGCAGCGACGCACGCGTTCAGTACTCCCCGCGCCGCTCGGCGAATGAAAACGCTGGAGGAGACGACCACGAACGCGAGACAGCCGAGAGAGACTATCGAGGCCGCGCTGACCGACAGCCATCTTGGGATGTGCCCGAGCCACCCCGAGACATCGCTCGCGAGCTCAGTGCTGCCGATCGGGAGCGCCCGCACGAGCGTCAGCACCAGACCCACTACCCCAAGGGCAAAGATGGCGAGTAGCAGGTCGGCCGGACGACGGACTCGCTCGAAGCCCCTCGGTGATAGCGAGATCGACCGAGTCGCCGAGCCGCGTTGCTGCTCGCGTTCTGGAACTGCCGCCTTCTTTACGCCGTGCACGCGGCCAGCAACACCATCGAAACCAAGCCGGGCGTCGACCTCGTCATCGCCGAACCCCAGCGAAGTCGCGACGGCGTGGCTCCTCGACTACCAGCGCATTCGCCATCGTTCCTAACCTGTACCCCTTGAGGAGGCGTGACAACCAATCGTCGCGCACGGGACGGGTTGGAGCGGTACAACCCCGCCCGATCGCTCGTATGGTGAGGCGCCCTGTTTCAGTCTGGCAGCGGTGTGTCCCCGTGCTCTAGTGCCTCGTTTAGCAGCTCAACTCCTGGATGCCACGTATCGGATGCGTCGTCTGGGCCGCGCTCGATTCTCTCGATCACAGCGACGAGCGCTCTGCCAAGCAGATGCTGCGGTGGATTCGGGTACGTGCTCGCATGAGCGACTCCGTGTTCGACGTCGTTACGAAGCGGCAGCCGTTCCTCGGCACCGAGCGCGGACAACACAGGGCATAGCACTTTGTCTTCGTGCTCGACATGGGCGCGGATCAGCGCGACCAGATCATTAAGCATCGTCTCGAACCCCTCGGGATCCTCCGTGTGCACGTTGGACGGCGTGCGGTGCAGCGTCCGTTTACGAATCGCGGCGAGTGCCTCGCGGACGTCCGTGCGATCCTCACCACCTTGAGCAAGATCCTCGTCGTCTCCAACTAAACGCTCAAGCGCCGGATAGACGACCCTGGCCATTACGTCTTCGTATCGCGAGCATGTCCCGACCAGCTCACTTGCGAGGTCAGCCCGCACGACCGGATCGTCGCTTCGATCTAGCAGGTCGAGGATTGTAAACAGTTGTCGCCGGTCCTCGGCGAGCGGTTCGAGCACGTAGGGAAGCTGTTCCATCACAGTAACCTACCCGGCCACCACGCCCCCGATACGCGATCTAGACAGCCTTCGCCGCTGACGGACCAGACGGCGCCGGGGCGTTCAGATCCCTCGATAGAGGCTTCCCCGTTCGTTCATCACCAGCCGCGGGTGAGCGCGCCTGAGTAGCGCGACGGCGTCGAAGGACCGAGAAAGAGGGTGAAAACTCTGCTCCTCGGCTCATCCTCGCTTGCCGGTCGCCTGATATCTGGTAGGTCTGGATCCTCTGGAAGTTGCGGCTCAGGTGGCTCCGGAATTGTCATGGGCTAGACCTACCCAAATGAGCGCGGTCGTACCGCAAGATTCGATGACAACATCGACATTTGCGTTAACGAGCTACGAGCTCGACGTAGTCTCCGTCACGCGATCGACGATTCCTCGGTCCGCACACGCGTCCATCCCGGGGCCGACCGCTGCCTCGCGTCGAGAACCGCCGACCCTACAAAATCACAACAATCCCGCCGTTAGCGCCATGAGCACCAAAACGGTGACGATGTCCAACAGCACCAGGAGCACTCCTTGCGATTGCGATCCAAGCCCGACCGGTCTGGAGTTGCGCTTGTCGAGTCCACTCCTCTCCGGCGAAGGCGATGGGCAGCACTTGGCGCGCTCGTAGTAGCGATCGGGAGTATTGGCGCGGTTTTCGGCGCAGCCGCGGCGGCAAACAGCGCCTCATCCGCCTCACGCAGGAACGTTGCCACCTCCGCTTCGGAGATCGCAACCAATCTCCAGCTCGCTCTCCAGCACGAGCACGACCTCGTTATCAGTGCGGCAGCATTCCTCCTCGGCAGCCAAGACACGACCGAGGCGACTTTTCTGCAATGGGCCAACAGCGTGCAGGCTCTCGATCGCTATCCCGAGCTGCAAGGTTTCGGCGACACCACAATCGTGTCCGCCTCCGGGCTCGCACGGTTCGCGGCTCAATCAAACGCCGCTCCCGCGACCGGCTCCGCGCCGAGTCTCCCGTTCACGGTCGTCCCCGCTGGCGCCCGAGCGTTTTACTGCTTCGCAACGGTCGGCCTGGATCGCAGCGCGAACGCCGGCGTGCCGGCCGGATTCGACCTCTGCTCGGGCACACAGGGCCAGTCGATGCTCGCAACCCGTGACAGCGGCGCCACCGATCTCGAGCCGCTCACCGTGAACGGCGAGACACTGCTCTCGCTCACGACGCCGATCTACCGAGGTGGGGTGGTGCCTGCGACCGTCGAACTGCGACGTTCGGAGTTCGTCGCCTGGGTCGGCATGAGCATCTTGCCGAATGTGATCTTGAACCTCGCTCTTGGTGGCCACGCCGACACCGCGGTCGCGCTTCGCTTCGGAACAGGAGCGAGCGCGGTCTCCTTCGAGAGCGGTAGGGCGCCGGTGAACGCTCAGCCGATGACGATCAATCTCCACGACGGGTGGAGGGTACGGACCTTGGCTCCGAGCATCAGCGGCTCGCTCTTTGGCGACGATGACGCCCTGGCCCTCCTGCTCGTCGGCGCGTTGCTAAGCGCGCTGCTCGGCGCACTGATCTACGTGCTTGGAACCGGGCGTGGCCGAGCGATAGAAGTCGTGAACGAACGCACCGATCAACTCCAGCATCAGGCTCTTCACGACTCACTCACGGGCCTCCCGAACAGAGCGCTTCTTCTCGATCGGATGACCCAGCTACTCGCCCGTGCTCGACGAGGACAGTCAACCTGCGCCGTGATGTTCCTCGACCTCGACGACTTCAAGGACATCAACGACACACTTGGGCACGAGGCCGGCGATGAGCTCCTCGTCGCCGTGAGCGCGCGACTCTCGGAAACTCTTCGCTCCGGTGACACCGTCGGACGCCTTGGTGGCGATGAGTTCATTCTCCTCGTCGAAGGCGCCGAGCTCGACGAGGGGCTGGAGGCCGCCGCAAACCGGATGCTCGGTGCGCTCGACGAGCCCTTCGATCTCGAGTGCAGCGACACACCGCTCTCGGTCTCGGCAAGCATCGGTGCCACGACGGGATCACGCCTAACGCCGAGCGAGATGTTGCGCGATGCCGATATCGCGCTTTACCGAGCCAAAGCCGCTGGAAAGGGACGAGTCGTCGTATTCACGTCATCGATGCAGGCATCTGTCGAAGACCGACGCCACCTAAACGTCGACCTCCACGGGGCACTCGCTGCTCACGAGTTCTTCCTCCTCTATCAACCGGCGATCGACCTCAAGACCGGCCAGATCAACGGCGCGGAAGCGCTGCTTCGCTGGCAGCATCCAGAACGCGGGGTAGTTCAGCCGATCGAGTTCATTCCCGCACTTGAGGCAAGCGGTCTCATTGTCCCGGTCGGCGCATGGGTACTCATGGAGGCTTGCGAGCAAGCAGCTCTCTGGCAGGCCCAGGGCCATCGGATGCACGTCTCCGTGAACGTCTCGGGTAAGCAGCTAACGAGCGATCGGATCGTCGATGACGTCTCGCGTGCGCTGACCAGGAGCGGACTGGATCCGACCCGGCTGACCCTTGAGATGACCGAAACCTCACTGATGTTCGAGGTCGAGGAGGTCATCCCTCGGCTGGCGATGCTAAAGGCACTCGGCGTGAAGATCGCAATCGACGACTTCGGCACGGGCTATTCGTCTCTTGCGTATCTACGACAGTTCCCGATCGACATATTGAAGATCGGTCGCTCCTTTGTGGCAGACATGACCGACTCCGAGGAGGCCGCGGCGCTCGTCCACACGCTCGTCCAGCTCGGGAAGGTTCTCGACCTAGCGACAGTGGCGGAGGGCATCGAAACCGATGCACAGCTCAGGCAACTACGAGCAGAGCAGATCGACACGGGTCAGGGCTTTTTGATCTCACGACCAATCGATGCGGCCACAGTCACTCAGCTCGTATCCGCCGCGCCTGTCACAGAACCTGCGTTGAACTCCTCACCTACGTCGATCGCACACGAGTCGTCGGCTCGCGCCAGCTAGCGGCGCCCGCGCGAGTTCATGCCGTCATTCGAACTCCCTCCTTCCGGGAGCGGCTCGGCGCTCAAGCGGTTGGTCTACGAAGCACTCTATTTAGAGTATTCTAAGTCAATGCCACGAATGCCTCGCTCGAATCCGCTCGCGCTAGCGGTGTTGGTATCGCTTTACGAGCGACCGATGCATCCCTACGAAATAGCCCACACCCTGCGATCTCGTGCAAAACATGAGAGCGTTCGGCTCAACTACGGCTCGCTGTATGGCGTCGTTGAGTCCCTCGAACGGCGGGGGCTGATCAAAGCCCAGGCAACGACGAGGACAGGTCGCCACCCGGAACGGACGACGTATGCGATCACCGACGCCGGCGCGGCCGAGGCGATGCAGTGGCTCGCCGAGCTCATCGCGATTCCTCAAAAGGAGTACCCGCAGTTCATGGCGGGGCTGTCGTTCTTGCCGGCGCTTCCCCCCGAGGACGTGGCGACGCTGCTTCGCGACCGGATACAAGCGGTCGAGATGCGCCTCGCTCTCCAACGCGGGACCATATCCGCCGCCTGCGAGCTCGGGCTGCCGCGCCTATTCGGTCTCGAAGCCGAGTACGAGATCACGATGGCCGAGGCCGAGCTCAGATTCGTCCGCTCGCTGCTCGACGAACTCGAAGCTGGCGCCCTCGACGGACTCGATCTGTGGAGGTCCTTCCACGCAGATCTGGGCTCGAACGCGTTCGCCTTCGAGCTCGGAAGCTGGCCGACACCCGACGCCAACGGCCCGCACGTTCGCGACGTCACATCACAACTCGACGCGGCGGCCTCCGTGCTCGACAACCGTGCCAACCAAGGAGACTGATGCCTGCTCTCATCGAGGCCTTAGGGCTGCAAAAGCACTTCGGCAAGACGACCGCGCTGGCAGGAATAGACCTGGCACTACCCGAGGGGAAGATCACCGCGATCCTCGGTCCAAACGGCGCAGGCAAGACCACACTCGTTCGCGCGGTCGCGACGTTGATCCGACCCGACGCGGGACGCCTCCTGGTCCTTGGTCACGACAGTGTCCGAGAGTCAATGGCAGTGCGCCGGTTGATCGGCCTTGCCGGCCAGTCCGCGGCGGTCGAGCCCGCGATGACCGGCAGGGAGAACCTGGCGATGGTGGCGCGACTTTACGGCGCCCGCCGGATCGCAGCCAGAGCGGCCGCCGACCAAGTGTTGTCCCAACTCGGTTTGGACGACGCGGCCGACCGGCTCGTTCGCACCTACTCCGGTGGCATGCGCCGCCGGCTCGACCTTGGCGCAAGCCTGGTCGGCTCACCACGGCTCCTCCTTCTCGACGAGCCGACGTCGGGGCTCGACCCGCGAAGCAGGATCGAGCTCTGGGATGCGATCCGAGTGCTCGGGGCAGCAGGTACCGACGTTGTGCTCACCACCCAGTACCTCGATGAGGCCGACCAACTCGCGGCACGCATCGTGATCATCGACCAGGGCAGAGTGATCGCCGAAGGCACGCCCGGCGAGCTGAAGAGCGAGGCAGGCACCGATCGCGTCGAGCTTCGGACCCGCGACGGGGAGGGACTCGCACTCGCGGCGGCGACACTCGCCGGGTTCGGGGACGCCGCGCCCGAGATCGACGTCGCGACACATCGCTTCTCGGTCGCGACCTCAGATGGTCCACGCTCGCTCGCCATTGCCGCGACCCGCCTGAATGACGCAGGAGTCGAAATTGAAGACCTGACACTTCGACGGCCCACCCTCGATGAGGTCTTCCTCTCGCTCACCGGCCACGCCGCAACCGCCGAACCTGCCGAGAAACCAACCAAGCGCCGCAAAGGGGAGAGCAAATGACCGCGACCACACTCGCTTCACCGACACTTGCTGCACCGACGCTCGGCCACAAGGGCGCAGGACTGTTCGCGGCGACGCTGACCATCGCAGGTCGGGCAGTGAAAAAGGCGCTCCGGACACCGCAGCTGATCGTCGCCGGGACGCTGCAGGGCCTGATGTTCCTGATCATCTTCCGGTACGTCTTTGGCGGCGCGATCTCGCAGACGGGAACCATGTCGTACGTCGACTTCGTGGTGCCCGGATTCGTTGCGACCACGGTGCTTTTCAGCGGCATGGGATCGGCGATCGCGATCGCGGAAGATCTGCACGAGGGAATCATCGACCGATTGCGGAGCCTGCCAGCACCCTCGCTTGCGATTATCTGCGGCCGAGTTCTCGGCGACATGGCGCTCACCACCTGGAGTTTGACGGTGACGACTGCTATCGGGTTCGCGGTTGGATTCCGGGTGCACAGCGGGGTCGCCCAGGCGTTGCTCGCGTTCGTACTCTGCGTCGTGTTCGGCTTCGCGCTGAGTTGGCTGTTCGTCGCCCTCGGCTTCGTAGCGGGTAGTCCGCAAGCCGCCCAGAGCACCGCGTTCTTGGTCTTCCCCTTCACGTTCGTCTCGAGTGCGTTCGTGCCGGTGTCGACGATGCCTTCTTGGATGCAAGGGTTCGCCGCGCATCAGCCGGTTACCGAGATGGTGAACTCAGTCCGGATCCTGACGGAAGGACCTGCGGCCCAAGCCGTCCTTGGCCACTCGGTCGGCGCGTACCTCCCTTGGGCGACGGTCTGGGCGCTATTGATCGTGCTCATCTGCGCGCCGTTCTCGATCGCCCGACTTCGACGGGGCTAGCAGAAGCGGTCGAGGGCGAAGGCCGAACCTGCGTGGCGGCCGACAGCGAACTCGCAGGACCCCGACACCGCGTCGCGCGAGCCTGCGCGATGGCGCAGCGCAGTAGGGTCGGTCGCGAGCACGCGCGCGCAGCGGACTCGTCGCTTCGAAGCACCCGAGCAGTAGGCGGCGTGGAGGGGATCGATGGACGATGGCAAGAAGGATGCAGGTGTCATTGGATCGAGACTGCGGCTGGGCCCTGGTCTCGCGGAAAAGGACCGGGAAGAGGTCGTGGTAGCGCTTTCGGCGCTCGGCCGGCACCTCGAGCATTGGAAACCCGATCAGGTCGATCTCCGCGTGTCGGTTCGCGACCGCGGCTTCGGAGATCAGCGAGTCTCCCTTGAGGTATGGCTTCCTGGCAGGCACTCGCTCCTCGCGCATGCCGCTGACGCCGATTTGAACCGGGCACTCGTCGAGGTCCGCAAGGTGGCCATCCGAGAGCTCGAGGACTTCAACGACCGTCGCTGAGCGCGAGTCGCCCGCTCACTAGTGTTCCGCGTAGACCAGAATCTCACCTTGGTAGACAGCGAACCACACGTCGCCAGTAGTCGGGTCGAAGGTCACGCCGACAGGATTGACTCCAGTGGCCACGCTCTGGAGAACCGCGAGGTCTGAGGCGAGCGGAGCATCGTGGCGACGTACTTCGGAACGAGCCTTACCTGGATCACCTGATCGATTGCCAGCGTTTTTGTGTCGATGCGATAGACGTAGCTGTCGGTGTCGCCTGCGGCGAGTGCGGAAGAGGGAGTGCAGGTGTCGAATCCCTCAGGACCGAACCGACTGCCGTTCATCGAGTAATTCGAGACGTAGGCGTATTTGCCATCCGAGGCGAACGCGGTCTCGACCGGGGCACTTCGTGTGATGCCCGGGTGTCCGGGAAAGCCGAACTGGGACAGTTTGACCCCATCCGGGATCGTACGAACGAGCCGGCCGGCGCTGTTGTATACGGTCACTGTCGCGAGGAGGCGACTCCACGAGGCCATGCAGCAAACAGCTCGACAACACTCGCTGCAGAGATGGTGACCATGTCGCTGCCTGGCGAAAAGCCAGGTGAAACAGGACTACGCGAGTCTCAGACTCGCTTTTTCCGACCCGAGCCAACGCGACGTCCACCACGTCGATCCGGCGCGATTCGATGTTCGAGGGCTCGTGCGGCGGCACCGCCGTCCACGATCACCGCGGCTGCGGCTTCGACCACGCAAGAGACGTTCGTAGAATGTTGACGAGCCAACCGCTCAAGAGCTTCCGCTGCCTCGTCGGAGAGGGAGACTGTTCGCCGGCGCATGACGCGAGTGTAGCTAGATCACACGTTGATTCGGCGGATTCCGTCGCCACACTTCGCGGCGCACCAGCGACGCTCAGCGATCGACGAGGTTATGGTGGCCGGGCGGCGCGGCCCGGCGATTCGGAACGCAACGAACGCGCCATTATCGCTGCCTCGCTGGTGACGGCGACACGGCACGATCACCAAGTGGGGAGGGACTATGTCCGCAGCTAACGGCCGATATCTCCGAGCAGCGCAGTACGGCGAGGAGGGCGGTGAAATCGTCTGGGCCGAAGAGACCGCTCGTCGGGTACGGGTCTTTTTCGGAGGCACAGCCGTCGCCGATAGCAACAACGTGATGATCCTCTTCAACGGGCGGCGGGTACCTATCTACTTCTTCCCCCGATCAGACGTTCGAACCGATCTCTTCGAGGCAAGTCCCTACGTCGAGTCAGACCCTCGGCTCGGCTCTCGCTGCTATGAGTCGCTCATCGTTGGAGAGCATCGTGGCGAGAACGCGGTCTTCGGCTACCGCGAAGCGATCCCCGAGGGCCCTGACCTCTCCGACTTCGTCACGTTCGTCTGGGACGCGATGGACTCGTGGTTCGAAGAGGATGAGCAGATTCTTCGCCACGCGCGCGATCCCTACAAGCGCGTCGACGTCTTGCAGTCGTCTCGTCACGTCGTCGTGCGCGTCGCCGACACGGTCGTTGCCGATACCCACCGACCGATGCTGCTGTTCGAGACCGGACTTCCTGTCCGCTACTACGTCCCCAAGCTCGACGTGCGCCTCGACCTCTTGACGCCTACTGCGACGCGCTCGCGCTGCCCCTATAAGGGAGAGGCCAGCTACTGGAGTCTCGATGCCAACGGCCAGCATCTCGACGACGTCGTGTGGAGCTACCCCGCACCGATCCCTGAGATCCCAAAGATCGAAAACCTGCTCGCCTTTTACAACGAGAAGGTCGACATCGAGATCGACGGCGTCGCGATCGACCGCCCGAAGACGCCCTGGTCGTAGAGGTTCGGACTGTCCCACTTCCGACAATTGCAGGTTCCGCCTTCACCGATAGGCTGCGCTCATGTCAGATCAAGTCGACTTCAATACCAAGATCGTTCAGGAATTTCGCGCGAACGGTGGTCGCGTCGGGGCGCCGTTCGCGGGAATGGCTGTCGTCCTTGTTCATCACAAAGGGCGGCGGAGCGGCGTCGAGCGCGTCAATCCGCTGGTGTACCAAAAGGTGGACAGCGGTTGGGCCGTGTTCGCATCGTTCGCCGGATCCGCGAAACATCCTGACTGGTACCTGAACCTGATCGCCGAGCCACGAACAAGGATCGAGGTTGGGGCAGAGACACTCGAGGTGATCGCGCGCGACACCACCGGAGCCGAGCGAGACCAGATCTTCGAACAACAGACGATAGCGGCGCCGATCTTCGCGGAATACCAGGTCAAGGCTGGTCCGCGCGTCATCCCCGTCGTCGTTTTCGAACCCGCGACCTAGTCGGGCAGAGTCGAAACCCCGCGACCTAGGTGAGTGAGCAGCAAGTGGGCACTTGGCCCACCCGTGCTCGCATCGGCGCCGCCTTGTCTTGCCACGACTTTGTGGGCGAACACAAAGCGCGAAAGGCGTTCGAGCGGGCGCGATGTGGTCGTCCGGTCGTTCTGGACCTTCTTTTGATCATGAGATCTCCCTCCTCAAGCGGCGATGGCGATCGCCGGCGTGGTGTCGAACGCGCCGAGGACGCAGAGACGCTTGAAGTT
>DATCDR010000017.1:0-4749 GCA_036510575.1 Acidimicrobiales bacterium
CACCGGCGCGCCCGGTCGCGAGAACGGTAGAAGGCTCTTGGTCGGCGAGTCTGCGATGCAGGCCCGTCCGTTCGCGAGCCTGATGGAGCCCTCGCTGCACTGTCCCTCCAATCCCCCAAGGGAAGGCGGGTCCCGACGAAATCCGGCAACGTGGTTGTCCCGTTTCGGCGGCCCGGCTGACTCAGAGAGTTCCGTGGCTTTGCGTCCCCCTCTCGCGAGAGGTTTGCCTGTTCGACTGCTGAAGTGCGTGGATCGCGGCCTGCGGTGGGAACAATGGACGATTCCGATGCCGATGTCAAGAGGGTATTCCAAGGCTCGATCGCGCTAGCCGATGACTCTATGACGCAGAGTTATCGGGACTGACGCCCTTTGCCGCAGCCTTACTGCCGGAGTTTGACCGAGCGGTTGCCGGGGGCACGATGCGTCTTTCCGTTCAGGATCCGTAAGGCGAGAATCCACTCCGACTCGGGACTCTTGAACACACGCGGGTCCGCAAAGAGCGAGAAATGTGGCGACCTTCGGTCACAACTTCGGCGATCGCTTTCGAGCCCACTTCAGCGAACAGCCGTGCATTCGACAGCCGCGCTTGCCGGACGTGCGCCAGCAGCGTCGTCACCCGCGGGCGGAGTTTCGGCGATGTTGTGCCGATCCGGCGTGGCGAGTGGAGCCGCCACAACGTCCATCGGCCTCGCGACTATCTTCCGCAGTCCAACGAGAGGTTGTGGCGTGTCTGCCAGCAGTAGAGCCGAAGAGCGCGACGAGGGTCGTGCCTCCCTCCGGTGTTTGCAGCACCGAGCGCATCACGGCGATGTCTTCGTTCCGGGTGCCTTCCCAGCCCGAGTGGACCTGAACAACGCCGAGCTCGAACTCGAGCTCGATCTCGACCGCCACGTACTCAGACCACTCCCAGAGGTCGTCGATTCCGCCGGTGACTTCCTTCAGGTACTTCGTCGTCTCCCGGATGAGCGCGAACTCGTTGGCGGAGTCGATGCGGTCCTTGCTGGCACTGACGCTCAAGCTGTGCGGGAGCGACGCAGAAAACGAGGGGCGCCACCGGGTGTGGGTCGCGACTTCTTGATCCACGACTTCCTTCACCAATCGCCGCGACCAGTAGACGAACTCCGCTCGGCGAAACACTACGTCGGTCATTTCTCGCCTCCTCGGACAGTCGGTGAGGGAATTCAGCAATATGCACGATCGTGTCACCCAAATGAGGTGTCGGCGGGACCATATAACCAATGCCGGCCTTGGATTCAGATCAACTCACGCTCGTCGACGCCTACGAGAAGTACCGAGCCGAACTGCTTCACTTCGCGGCGTAACTCGAGGCGACGAACACGTCGTATCCCGCGCGGCCTGATTTGGTAAGCGGAACCTGCTGCCCCTCCGCCGCTGGTGAATCTCATCGTTGGGGAGAGCGCCGAACGCGGTTAAAGCGGCTCGGTACCCTGGCTCTCAGATCGATCGCTATCAAAGCCCGTTGGCGGCGACGAAGTTCGCTTTCAGTCAGCTCTTGACGCCTTAGCTCTAACCCGACTCCTCCGTAGCGGTCTCTTGCCACTCCTGAAAAGCGAGCATGGGTCCCGACTTGAATCTCACTCTGGACCCGATGCCTATCGGAGCGATCCGTCTTCGCACCATGGCACGTTGCTAACCGTCGCAGCCCGTGTGTGCCCATCAGAGACCACGACCTTTGTGGTCTGTGTGTGGTCTGCCGACCCTGTGGACAACAAAAACTGGCCGCTGACCTGGTCGGGAAGGCGGGATTCGAACCCGCGACCTCAGCGTCCCGAAGGTTCAGCGAATTCAGGGATCCGCGCATTAGCTAGAGAGCGCCTAGAGGCCGCTCGCTGAGGTCGCCTGAGCTACTGCCGAAGAGAGCTTCACCGATCTTGTTGGCCGCGTCACGCTGCATCGTCGGCGTGACGTGGCTGTAGAGGTTCATAAAGAGCGTTGGGTCCGAGTGGCCGAGCCGCTCGGCGGCGACCTTCGGGGGCACTCCGTTTGCGAGCATGAGCGTCGCGCACGTGTGGCGAAGACCATGTGCGGAGAGCCTAGGCAGATTCAGCTCCGCGGTGGTCCGGCTGAGCAGCCTCGAGAGGTACTGCGGGTGATACGGCCCGCCGGACGGCTTGGTGAAGACGTGGTCTGACTGCTCGTAGGAGAGGGCCGCGAGTTGGTCCTTGGTCTGCACAGTCCGCTGCAGTTTCAGCACGCGAATAAGGCCGGGGTCGAGATCGACACTTCGAACGGCGTCCTTGCTCTTGCCCGGCGACGAGACTACGTCATGGCCGAGGTAGGTGGAGAACTCGACGACCCGGACCATGCCCTCGTCGAGGTCGACGTTCGGCCACCGGAGCGCGACGAGTTCGCCGATCCGAAGCCCTGAGCCCATGAGGAACGCCCAGATCGCGTAGGTGCGATCACCCTCCATCAGAGCGAGGAACTCCCGCGCCTGCTCCGGCGACCAGTGGCGCGGAATCGAGCGCTTCGGCGTCGGTCGTGGTGCGACGAGGAGGGGATTGGCGCTGATGATGCCTATCGAGAGCGCCATTTTGAGCGCACCGGCGAGCGGGGCCCTAGCCAACCGGACGGTGTTCGGCGCGAGTGGTTTTCCGAGTTTGCCGCCGGCGACATTGAGCAAGCTTCGCTGCCAGGCGATCACCACCTCCGGGGTGAGATCGCGAACCTTCTTCTTCCCCAGCAGGGGTCGGACGTAATCCGCCGCTTTAGCACGGTAGTCGTAACGGGTCTTCGCGGAGAGCTTCTCGTCAGCATCGATGCCGTCGAGGTAGAGGTCGAGCAGGTCGTCGACCGTGAGCGCGCCACTTGATGGTCGGAGTTGGCCGGTGTCGAACTTTGCAAGGACCTCGTGGCGCGCCTTGGCGGCTTCGGTCGCAGTGCGAAATCCGCGACGAGTCAGCTGCGCGCGTTCCGGTCAGCAGGTCTTTACCAAGGCTGACCTTGAAGTACCACTGGCCCCGCTTGTCGCTGTAGACACCCTCGGGTTTCGCAGGCATTGGACCTCCGTGAGAACCGTTTGGTTCTCACGATGTTCTCACGGGGCTCTATCGCTCCGCAAACCACGGTCACCAATTGCCATCTAGCTGGTCTTTTATTGCTGGCGGGGGAGGGCTCGAACCTCCAACCTCCTGATCCAAAGTCAGGCGTTCTGCCGGTTGAACTACCCGCCAAGATTTCAGGAGTTCTGTCACCGACAGGCTACTGCGCCGCTTCGAGTGCTCCCCAGGGCAACTACCGCTCTATCTCCTGGCCTTAAGTCAAGCACACCAGCAAATTTCGGCCTTGGACAACCGAGGAGTCGACGACCCAGCAACGCCGTTTCTTGCCGGGAGGAAGGCGTCACGGCGGTCCGCGATCCGATCGTCTTCACGTTCGAGGAAAGCCCCGTCATCGACCGTCTCGCGCCTTGGTCATGTCCAAATAGCGACGACGACATCGTGGTCATCGTCGGAACCGGGCTCAGTGCGCGACGACCTCGCACTTCGGATCAGAGCTCGAAAGGTCATCCCACGATCGCGCCTCGACGTGCATCCAGGTGGCCGTTCGTCCTGGTCAAGGCGTCATCAACGTAACCGCAACGACGCATACAGGAGTTTCTCGGGGCACAGCCACGACCAGGTACCACTGTCGCTGAACCAGTCCGGTTCGCTCCACTCGCTTTGGACCGCTAGCCTCTCTCGGGCCATGGGATCACTAATCAAGAAGCGCCGAAAGCGCATGCGCAAAAAGAAGCACAAGAAGATGCTGAAGCGCACGCGTTGGCAGCGCCGCGCGAAGTAGCAGCCGCCGCTAACTCATCAGTCGGTCGGTCGCCGAACAAGCGCTGACAACGAACTGGTTGACTTCGTTCGCGAGTGAGACCCGCAGCGCCGCCGAGAGTGTGGCGCGCTCGGATGCGTGGCACTCGAGAAAGTACGAAGCTCCGCTTCCAGCAAGGGTCGGCGCCCTACCTGCTACCTCGCTGATCGCCCGCCGTAGCGCGACAAGTCGCGGTTCGACTGCAATCGCTGCGGCCTCGAGGTCGTTGTCGCCGGGACCACTTGGGTGTCCAAGCTCGTCGTAGGCGTCGTATACGGCCTTCGTCGACACCGGGAAGGCAGGTGTGACAATCACGAAGGAGAGTGGTTCGTCGCGAAGTGGCTCGAGGCTTTCGCCGATCCCAGACACGAGTGCCCTGCCACCTTCGAGACAGAAGGGGACGTCGGCGCCGAGTGACGATGCGCGCTCGCGATCGAGAGCGCCGAAGTAGCGAAGCACGGCGGCCGCGTCCGTCGACCCTCCTCCGAGTCCAGCACCTGCCGGAATGCGTTTCACCAGGCGGATGAAGGCGCTTCGACCAGAGAGAGCAAGCGCTCGGGCAACGAGGTTCGTGTCGTTCGTCGGAACCTCAAGGCGTGGACGAGCACGATCCGATAGCTCCCAGGCGATCTCGTCCACAACTTCTAGACCCACGCCCCCCTCGTTGATGAAGAGCTCGTCGCTCAGATCGACCGCGACCATCTCAGAGGCGAGGAGGTGGTAGCCGTCGCTTCGCTGTCCAGTGACCCGGAGGGTCCGCGTCAGCTTGGCGTGTGCGAGTTCGCGAGAGATCGTCGCCACCTGGCTAGCTTGCCCCACTCGAGGATGCCGAGCTGTTCTGCTCGCATCGTCGGCTCCACTCCGGCTGCCGAGAACACCTCGGGCGAGACAAGCCCCGCAAGTGAACCGCGGAGCATCTTCCGCCGG
>DATCDR010000018.1:0-18633 GCA_036510575.1 Acidimicrobiales bacterium
CCTGCGACTGCTGTTAGAGGACTTTTGTGACGCCAGTCGACGGCGCGTGGTCCTGCTCACTGACAGAAAATCGCGCAATCCTGCTGGTTACTGACACGCCACTGAAACCAGTGTCGCTGACAAGAAACCTGTGCAGCGACATCGCAGTCGGCATCGATTGCTTGATCGAGCCCATGTACATTATTTGCATAATTGCAATGACTGCATTATTGTATCGGGAGCAATGATTCCCTCCACGCAGAGCGAAGCCGACATCGGCGAGCACACAAGCGCCTCTGTGCCGAGCGTCGCCATCGACCTTGGTCGCCGCGACCGGAAGAAGAACGCGACACGACGCGCGCTCCGCAACGCCGCACTGGAGCTCGTGGCGGAACGGGGATTCGCCCACGTTACGATCGAAGACATCACCGAAGCGGTCGACATCGCACCGAGAACTTTCTTCAACTACTTCCCCTCCAAGGAGTCCGCGGTCGTCGGGGCGGATCCGGAACGCATCGAACAGATGCGAACCAGTCTGATCGAGCGACCACAGAGCGAGACCTCCCTCGAGGCGCTCCGGGCGGTGCTAGTTGAGTACGCGATCAGAAGCGCCGAAGAGCTCGATGATCTCGGGGAAGGTAGGGAAGCGTGGTTCCGACGACTCTGCATCGTCCGAGAAGACCGCGATCTGCGTGGCGCCTACGTGGCACACCTCACCGAAATAGAACGTGGCCTCGTGCAAGGTCTCGCAGAGCGCCTCGGGAGGGACCCAGCGCATGACCCGTATCCCGCACTCATCGCCGCAACCACGGTCGCAGCGGCCCGCGTCGCCGCGATGTACTGGAGCGCGGCCGGTGGAGTGGGCTCACTTGCAGCGCTCACCGGTGCTGCGATCGACAACCTCGCCAGTGGGCTAGTTGACGATGCCGAGTTCGCCAGCGCTCCCCTACGCCCTCGACGGATAAAGAAGTCGGCCGGCTCGCCAAGCCGCGAGATGAAAAACGAGGTAACCCGACAACCATGACCGAAACATCGATCGACCCAATCACCAACGAGGCGCCCCCCGCGCTCAGCCACCGCCGCATCCTCGTCATCATGAGTGCGTTGATGCTCGGCATGTTCCTAGCGGCACTCGATCAGACAATCGTCTCGACCGCGCTACCGACGATCGTCGCCGATCTCCACGGTGCCTCACACCTTTCCTGGATCGTTGTCGCGTACCTGCTCGCGGCAACGGTCTCGACCCCGCTTTGGGGCAAGCTCGGAGACCAGTACGGCCGAAAGGTCTTCTTCCAAGCGGCAATCGTCATCTTCTTAGCCGGATCTGTGCTCTCCGGGCTCAGCCATTCGATGCTTGAGCTCATCGCCTTCCGCGCCGTGCAGGGTCTCGGCAGTGGTGGACTGATGGTCGGAACACAGGCGATCGTGGGCGACATCGTTCCACCACGAGAGCGCGGCCGCTACCAGGGCCTGTTCGGAGCTGTCTTTGGCGTCGCGAGCGTGCTTGGACCACTGCTGGGCGGCATCTTCGTAGAACAGCTCTCCTGGAGGTGGATCTTCTACATCAATGTGCCCGTGGGTGCCGTCGCGCTTGTTGTCGTGGCGATCCGGGTTCCCGGCCATATGCGACGAGTGCACCACGTCATCGACTACCTCGGAACCACGACGCTCGTACTCGCGACGACCTCCCTCGTCTTGTTCACCAGCCTCGGTGGAACCACGTACCGGTGGGGTTCAGCGCCGATCATCTCCTTCGGCGTCATAGGTGCGGTGCTCGTCGTCGTCTTCGCAGTCGTCGAGCGACATGCGATCGAGCCGGTGCTGCCGCTCCACCTCTTCTCGATACGCACCTTCTCGGTCGCGAATCTCGTCGGCTTCATCGTCGGCTTCGCGATGTTCGGTGCGCTCACCTACCTGCCACTCTTCTTCCAGGTGGTACGAGGCGAGTCGCCGACGATCTCTGGCCTCCAGCTCCTGCCACTTATGGTCGGCCTGCTAATCGTGTCGATCGGCTCCGGACAGATAATCAGCCGGACGGGCCGCTACCGACCGTTCCCGATTATCGGGACGGCGCTTGTCACGATCGGTCTCTTCTCGCTGTCGCGCATGGGGATAGGTACTAGCTCAGCGGTCGCGGCCCTTTACATGCTCATTCTCGGTATGGGACTCGGCAGTGTCATGCAGACACTTGTGCTCGTCGTCCAGAATGCGGTCCCCTACTCCGAACTCGGCGTCGCGACCTCCGGAGCGACGTTCTTCCGCTCGATCGGCGGATCCTTTGGCACCGCCATCTTCGGCGCGATCTTCTCCAACGTGTTGGTCGGCAACCTCCTCCAGCATGGCATCCATGGCAAGACCGGAGGGCTTTCGAGCTCGAGCATCACGCCCGCGATCCTCGACAAGCTCCCCGCCGCGGTGCATCGTGGCCTTGAGGCTGCATACTCCCAGTCGATAGAGACGGTCTTCGTCATCGCCGCACCAATCGCGTTCGTCGCCTTTGCCGCCTCGTGGCTCATCCCCCAGCTCGAGCTCCGACGAGCCGTCGGCACACCGGAGAAGGTTGCCGATGAGCTGCCTGGGCCGGACCTTGAGAACAGCCGCTCGCGCGTCTAATCCTGAGAGTGCCGTCGAGCCGTAAACCGCGGCGCGACAAAACGTCCCGAGTCCAGGACCTGCCTGACTATCTACCCTTCTCGAGCGTGCGCACCGTCGCTTCGCGCCAACCCGGGCTCAGACCGTCATCGCAGCGACACGGACTTGCGGAGTGAGACACTAAAGGGACGTGAACTTAGCGCTCGGCGGCAATCAGGATCCCTTCGACACGATCGCAGTAGTCGCAGCGGAGGTGGCGAGTTGACTCGACCTTGCCGTGCACTCGCACCGAACCTCTGCCCTTCCTCGGATCACCCGCTCGACAGCAAGCCGCAAAAGTCAATAAACGGAACGATCGTGCACGGCTCCATCTAGGTTGAGTCTGTCGAAACTGGGTACGGCGAAGAGCGACAAGGGGGCTCAATGGCTGAGGAGTTCGAGACAAACGACAACCTAAGCCTGAATACCGAGCCTGCCAATTCACTGCCCGCGAACGTACTGGTACTACCCCCGTCAGCGGAGCGCGAGCTCTCCGATTCTGACGAGTCGCTTGGCACCCTTGGACGCCCGTTCGATCGCAGGATGCCGTTTTTCGTCGGATTGACCGGGGCCTTTGGCGTCGCAGTCGCGTACGTGATCGTCCGAGGAATCGCAGACATCACGACGGTGCTCGTCATAATCGGCCTGGCCCTGTTCATCGCCATCGGCCTGAATCCGCTCATCGAGATCGTCACGCACCGAGGCCACTCGCGAGGTCTCGGTGCGACGCTCGTAATAATCGTGTTCGTTCTCGCCGTAGCTGGATTCGTGATCGCCGCGGTGCCACCGCTTTCGCATGAGATACAGGCGCTGATCAAGAACTATCCGAAATACAAGGCAAGCCTTGCCTCGGGGAAGGGGTGGGATGGCAAGCTCGCCGTCAAGTTGCATCTCACGAGCTACCTGCAAGGCAAGTCGAAACTGAAGATCCCCGCGGGCGGCGTACTCGGGGCAGGCAAGGCAATTCTCTCCGCCGGAGTTGCGACGATCAGTGTTGGTGCACTGACCATCTACTTCTTGATCGCGCTGCCCGGAGTCAAGAAACTCTGGCTCTCGCTTATTCCACGCAGTCGACGCGAGCGAGTCGGGCTCCTTACTGACGAGGTCTTCGACCGGGTTGGGGGTTTCATGCTCGGCAACCTCTTGACGTCGGTGATCTCCGGAGTGGGCACCTACATCTGGTTGCTGATCTTCGGCGTCCCCTACGCGCTCTTGCTCTCACTGTTCGTGGCGCTGTTCGACCTTATTCCAATGGTCGGATCCACCATCGCGGGAGTGGCCGTTTCGCTCGTCGCCCTCACCAAGGGCGTTCCCATTGCGATCGCCACCGCGATCTACTACATCTTCTACCGATTCCTCGAGGACTACCTACTCAATCCACGCGTGATGAAGCACACCGTGAAGGTCTCGCCGGGGCTGACCATCATCGCGACACTGATCGGTGGCACGCTGCTCGGACTCGTCGGTGCACTTGTTGCTATCCCTGTTGCGGCCACGATCTACCTACTCCTCGAAGAAGTTGCAATCCCGCGCCAGAACCAGCGCTGATCTACGCCAGCCCACCCGACGAAGCGGTCGAGTCACGATTGGATCTCAATTGAACGTCCAACGATCGATCGGACATGCAGCCGGAGCCAGTGCTCACGCGAGCCGCCTGCCCAGGGCAACAACGACACACCCTCGGCGATACGCTCGGCTTCTGCGGCGTCGAGTTGCTCACAGTTGGCGTAGATGAGCACGCTCCAGCCCGCGCTCATCGCATCATCGATGTGGTCTACTTCGAAGCTGACCTTGGAGTTCGAGGCGATCTGCGCGATCGGAGAGTCCTCGGCTGTTCTCACCAGAATGCTCTCGTTCGAAGCGGCGTAGTTGACCGGGAGCGCTACCGGTCCGTCATCAGAATCAAAGACGATCCGGCCAACACCTGCCGAGCCGAGCCGGGACCAGCTCTGCTCAGGGCCGAGGTCGATCAGGCGCGGGCGGCGTGTTGCACGGCCGATTCCAGGCGCTCCCTCGGAGTTACCTCCGAGCAACTCCATAACGGTCGTCTGCAGCGCGCCCGCAAGGCGAGCGATCGCGCTCGACGACGGAAGGCTCCCTGGCTGGCTCTCGAGATACTCGAGATAACCGACCGACATCCCAGCTCGACCAGCGAGATCCGCCTGCGACAGCCCTGCACGCTGGCGCCAAAATCGCACCCGGCGACCGAGATCACCTGGCATCTCCCTAAGAACGGGTGATCCGAGATCCTGTTTGTTTTCGCTCATCACAAGTGCGCCTCCTTCTTATTGCAAAACCACGGATCGCGCCTGGGCGCGACATCGATCGCTTCGAGATCAAGCTCGACGTCGGTAACACCTTGGTTCTGTTCGAAAATGGGCGCGAGCCCAGAGCTTGCGAAGACCGATCGCATCGCCGTGTTGCCGGCGAGGAATTGCGCGACGAATCGTTGACAACCCTCGCCCCGCGCGTACTCGCCAAGTACGCGAAGCAGCACCGTTGCGAGGCCATGGCGTTGAAAGTCGTCAGCAACCACGAAGGCCACCTCAGCGCTCTTTCGATCCTCGAGTCCCTCGTAGCGTCCGACAGCGACGAGACGCTCGCCGTCCACGAGGACGAAGGCCATCCGACGCCGTTCATCGATCGTCACGAACGCGCGCGCCTCGCTCAGCGACAGATGCGGACGGGAGCCGAAGAAACGGTTGTGAACGCTCTCGGAAGAGAGACGCTCGTGAAAGGAGATGAGCGCGTCGAGGTCCTGCTCCTTGACCGGCCGGAGCACCAACCTCGAGCCGTTCGTGAGCTTCACCATTTGGCTCCACGTCCGACCAGCGACGACCGCCTCGCCGACTACCTCCGGCGAACGCGTGCGTAGTTTCTTTGAACTCGTACTCGCGGCGGTTCTCATCGTCTCTCAGCATTGGCCCCCGGAGTCGCGCGGAGTAGGGCCGATAGACCTGAATCACGCACGTAATCCTCGACCGGCGTCCGCACGTGCGTCTCCCGCTCGCTTGCCTGTAGACGGAAGCG
Organism: Acidimicrobiales bacterium; assembly: GCA_036510575.1. GTDB lineage: Bacteria > Actinomycetota > Acidimicrobiia > Acidimicrobiales > Bog-793 > DATCDR01. Next base: position 5,641 of record DATCDR010000018.1, read on the forward strand.
GCGCGCGAACACGCCTCGGCAATACTTCATGCATGATCCCGACGCAGCAATGAACGCTCGCATTCGCATCGCGTCAGCGGCCGTTGTGAGCTCCACGCTGTTGGCGTTAGTTGCCGGAGAGCTCTGGGATGCAGCCGATCGCACCTGGTGGAATCGCCATTCGTTCACCGGTGACGTCGTCTCCAGTCTGCTGATCGTCGGGGTGACCGCGTTGCTGTTCGACGAACTCGTCGCCCGCCGGCAACGAAAAGACCGCTCGGTCTCCGTCGCGGTGCAGGTGCTGATCGTCTACGGCCAGGCGCGCCGTGTCTATAACGCCGTCGTCGCGAGTGCGGATGAGAACGACAGGACGAGCGCGGGCGAGGATCTTCGAAGCCTCGCGAACATGCTGCTGACCGCAGGCCCTGGCTTTTTCGACGACCGGCAGGCCCGCCAGTTCCTTGAACAAGTAGAACGACTGGCAGGATCGATCTATCGCGCGTTCACCGCGACCGCGCCGGTCCTCTCAGCGCAGACGTTCGGGAACGACTCGAGACCGAGATGACACGACTAGCGGGGATCGCCGACCCAATCGTCGCCCGTATACCCACCCCAGATTGGGCTTTGGCGGATCGACCAGACCAGCAGGAGAACGACGCGGGGAGTGTCGGACAGCCATGAACTCCAAAGGAGGCGGGGCAATGCCGAAGATGCGCCCCAAGCGAGCGACCTGGTGACGTGAGCCACGCCGAGGACAAGAGCAACCGTTGCCAGCAGCTGCTCAGCCGAGATGCTCAGCGCAGTAATCGCGACAGCCGTCGGTCTGCGAGCACCTTGTCATGTGTCTGGCAGTGCGGGCAGTAGTCGATCTCGTACGCCTCATAGGAGACCCGCGCCAGCGGAGCGCCACAGCGGGGACATGGGACTCCGGCCCGGTTGTGTATCGCGAAGCGATCGCCGAGACGGGCCTCGGAGAGGCCGCCGGTGCGCGTGCGTTCGAGCGCCAGCGCAGCTGCCAAAACCTCGGAGATCGCCGCCAGCAACTCGCCCCGCTGGGCCTGGCTCAATGAGTCGAGGGACGCGAACGGCGAGAGGCGAGCGCGATGCAAGATGTCGTCGACGTGGCCGCGACCGATCCCTGCCACCGAAGCCTGATCGCGAAGCAACGTGTGCAGACGACGACCGTCGGAGCCATTCGAGATGAACTCGGCGAACGACGCCTCGTCGGGCTCGGGACCAAGTCCATGCAGCGGACCATCGTCGCCCGGCGAGAGAATCCACCATCGAGCCTTCCGCTCGGTGCCGTACTCGCGGACGAGCACGCCGAGGCCACTGTCGAAGACGAAGCGGACCACGCTGCCACGAGGTTTCGTCGACTTCGCCGGTTCCTCGAAATCCATTCTGCCCGCCTGAGAGAGGTGGACGAGAACTCGACCGCCACCTTCGACTTCGAGGACCACGTATTTGGCTCGCCGAGTTACTCCGACGACAACGGCGTCCAGTAGCTCCGCAGGGCTTGGACGGACAGTCTTCAGTCCGGTGAACCCGAGCTGGTCGATTAGCGCGAAGCGAGAACCGACGACCACCGCTGCGAGGCGCTCGGACAACGCCTGCATCTCTGGAAGTTCCGGCATGGCAGCGAAGTCCCTCTTCGGATACGAGCTCGTCGTAGAACAACAACCTCTGATCCTACGGGCGAGTGCCGCAAGAGATATCTACTCGCCCCGATCTCCAGTGCCGCTCGTCGACATCAAGTACGTACCCGGAAAAGAATCTCGCGCCGGGTGTTCTCCGCGCTGTCTGCGGCCACTGAAAACGCACATAATTCCTGATAACTTTTACAATATGAGTGTGCAATCTCGCCGTCAGACACTGGCAGAGGCGGTCCGAGGCGGGAACCAGGTATCGATACGACAACTTGCGGCGAACCTTGGCTGCTCCGAGATGACGATCCGCAGGGATCTGGACGCGCTCGCACGTGCCGGTGTGTTGCATCGCGTACACGGCAGCGCGGTCGGCGTCAGCCTACGGGCAGACGAGGTGCCGTACGCAGTTCGAGTCTTCGAGGCAGCAGCAGCCAAGGAACGAATCGGCCGGGCGGTTGCAGATCTCATCGCCGACGGAGAGACGGTCGCGCTCGACTCAGGAACCACCGCCGCTGCAGTGGCGCACGCGCTGCGGGGAAGATCGATCACCCTCCTCCCACTTGGATTGCGGACGCTCGTCGACCTCGCCCACGACGAGCACATCCATCTCATCGCACCTGGAGGTGACGTCCGTCCGGGAGAGCTCGTTGTCACCGGTGACCTGGCCGAGGTGGCATTCGAACGACTTCACTTCGACACCTTCATTCTCGGGTGCTGCGGGATCGACGAAGAAAATGGTGTGACCACCCACGTCCCCGCTGACGCCCGAATCAAGCGAGCAGCGCTCGCGTCAGCTCGCCGGACTATTGCGATCGCCGACGCCACGAAGCTCGGAGCGGTGGCGTTCGGTCACGTCAGCCCACTTTCGGCGATCGAGCGGCTTGTCACCGACGCCAGAGCGGAGCAATCCTTTCCGCTCGAGTCAGCCGGGCTTCGCGTAGACCATGTCTAGGCGCGCCATTTCGACGCGCCGCGCACACGCAATGATGACCGCGGCGTTCTTTCTCCTCGGCGCCACAACTGCCACTTGGGCGGCGCGAATTCCAGCGGTCGTCGCCAAGCTGCACCTCTCGCCTGGAAGCCTTGGCTTGGCGCTACTTGGACCCGCGGTTGGTGCGATCGTGGCAATCCCCGCCACCGGCGCGGCACTTGCCTCGGTCGCACCACGTCGTATTGTCCAGGCTGGATACGTGGTGGTGGCAGGGCTGCTGCCGGTGATCAGCCTGACCGATTCGACTTGGCAGCTCTTCACGGTGCTCGCGGGTTGGGGTGTGGGACTCGGCATGATCGACGTCGGAATCAACACCGAGGCGAGCGAAATTCAAAGCCGGCTCGGGCAAAGAGTCATGTCCCGCTTCCACGCGGGATACAGCGTCGGCGGGCTCACCGGTGCCGGCCTTGGCGCGGCAGCTGCTGCATCGGGCATCCCGATCAGGGAGCACTTCCTCATCGCGGCGTCGATCGTGCTGATCGGTGGCGTATTCGCAGCAGAGAGCTTCGCGGGCGGGCCGCCGCCGTTAGTCAAGAACCGGACCCCCCCTCGCGCCAGGCGCCCACAGTGGTCATGGACACTTGTCGCGCTCGCCGCTATGGCTCTCGGGTCGTTTCTCGCAGAAGGAGCCTCAGTCGATTGGAGCGCCGTCTATCTGCACTCCGCGCTCGGCGCACCGGTAGGTCTCGCTGCGCTCACCTACACCGTCTTTGCCGCTGCCATGGCCTTCGTTCGACTGGTCGGCGACCGACTCACCAACCGGCTCGGCCCGGTTCGTCTCGTCCGGGTTTCCGCGGGCCTCGCCGCGTGCAGCTTCGCCGCGGCGTTGGTGGTCGGACGCGTCTGGGCAGGACTGCTCGGCTTCGCCGCGCTCGGCGCTGGGCTGGCCTTCATCGTACCGTTGGTGTTCACGGCGTCCTCGCAGCTAGGTCGGACGGGGCCGAATCTGGCCTTTGTCACCTCGTGTGGCTACGCCGGCATGCTGGCCGGGCCAGGCCTGATCGGCGGCCTCGCCGAGGTCATCGGCCTTCCGGGGGCGCTCGGCGTCATCGTCGCGTGTGCAGCGTTGGCTGCCGCTCTGGCAGGCGTCGTCGCGCCACGGACCATCTCGCCGCCGACGACCCCTGAGAGCGATCGTCTCCATGCGGGGTCCGAATGACCTGGGTGCTCTGCGACTACGGCGAGGTGCTCTCATTGCCGCAGCCGCAGCCGGACCGGTTGGCCCTCGAGGACGAGGCCGGACGCTCCGGCCCGGAATTCTGGAGCACCTACTGCGAGCATCGTCCCGGCTACGACAGGGGCGACACCGCCGTCATCGACTACTGGTCCGCTGTGCTCGGATTCAGGCCCGGACCTCGAAAACTGGCTCGACTCATCGAGGTCGACATCGCGGGGTGGCTCCACCTGAATCCCGACACCCTCGCTGCCACCACGCGAGCTGCAGAGCGCGGCCTTAATCTTGCAATCTTGTCCAATGCCCCCCTTGAGGTCGCCGATGCCATCGATGCCACCACCTGGGCGATTGCATTCTCGCCCCGGCTCTTTAGCTCCAGACTGGGTGCAGTAAAGCCCGAAGCAGAGATCTACGCGGCGGTTCTCCAGACACTCGACGTCGCTGCTCGAGAGGTCGTCTTTTTCGACGACCGGCCTGACAACGTAGCGGCGGCGAAGCGAGCTGGGATGATCGCCCACTTGTTCACCAACGCTGCCCAGATCGACGGCATCGCCACGAGCGCGGCCCTGGAGTAGTGCGCTGTAGGTATCGGGTTCAGGCGACTGAAAGATTGTTGTTGCCGCACTGCTAGATACGGATCAAGCTGGAGGAAGCGACGAATCGGAGGTTCATCGGGTGGATGCGACGACCACAGCCTCGCTGAACTCGCTCGATCGCCAACGAGCTCACGTGCTCGGCACCTTGGAGGGCCTCGACCCCGAAGCATTGCGGAAGCCAGTCCTTTCGAGCGGATGGAACTGCCTCGGCCTCGTCCAACACCTGACGCTCGACGTCGAGCGATTTTGGTTTACCACGGTGAACGCAGGTGAAAGCCTGAAGACGCCTCCGAACACGCCTCTTCCTTGCTGGTCGAGCCAAGCACCGTGGCCGCTGCCGTATTCGATCGCTACCGACTCGAGATCGAGAAGGCAAACGCGGTGATCACGACAATGCCTCTCGACGCGCCACCAAAGCAGTGGCCAGATCTCTTCGGAAAGTGGCGCCTTCCCGATCTCCGCGCCGTCCTACTCCACGTCATCACGGAGACAGCGTGCCATGCAGGGCACCTCGGACGCCGTGCGCGAGCTACTCGATGGCCGAACGCGGCTCATCGTTTGAGTGAGGCACGCGGCTTCGCCGAGAAATACTGTTGCAACCGATGACCCTCTACGGCGTCAACAAGGTCAGTCACCTCCTCCAGGCCGACCCCGAGTTTCGCGACCTCATGACGACCGATCCGGCAGCGGCGATCGCCGACCTGCCGCTCTCTGATGAAGAGCGAACCGCAATCCTCGACGCTGATGTCGCCGCGCTCTACCAAATGGGCGCGCATACGTTTCTCTTATCGCGCATCCCGAGGTTCTTACCGGGGCTGATCTCACGCGACGAGTACATCGACCGCATGCGATCCGTGCTCTCGCCAGCGGAGCGGGCAGAGCTCGAAGAGCAGTCCCTCGAACCCGGGCAAGCGCTGTGAGGTCGGCTTCGGTGCGCAACAAGCTCAGCGGATCCACATCGCGGCACGACCGCACGACGGAGGCCAGAGGTGGCTGAGATCGTCGGCGCCTTCGCCGTCGGGCACGCGCCGAACGCGCCGGGCGACGTCGCGAGACTCGGCGCGAGCTCTGAGTACACGCCGCTGTTCGCGGGAGTGAGCGAGCACCTCGAAGCGGTCGACCCCGACGTGATCGTGATGTTCGATACCGATCACTTCGCGACGTTCTTCTACGACAACCTGCCGACGTTCGCTGTTGGCATCTCGGACCACACGAGCGGCCCTGGGACCGACCGGTGGCCCGGACTTCCGAGCTACGACAACATCTCGGTCGAAGAGTCCCTCGCCCGCCTGGTGCACAAAGGGGGCATCGAGCAGGGATTCGACCTCGCCGCCTCGCTCGAGTTCGGTGTCGACCACTCGATCGTCGTGCCACTCCACTTTTTGAACCCTGGGATGCGACGCCCGATCGTGCCGGTCTGGATCAACGGCATCGCGCCACCGATTCCGCGGGCGAAGCGCTGCTTCGACCTTGGCGCGATGGTGCAAGGCGTCATCGAGACCTGGCCTACCGATCTCCGGGTCGCCGTCGTCGCGAGCGGCTCGATTTCAGGTGACATCGGCGGACCACGGGCACGCGATCACCAGCCCTCAGCGGCCGCCGACGTCGCATGGATGCACCAAGTGCTCGGCCGTTTGTCGCGAGGAGAGGTGAGCGAACTCTTAAACGAGGCCACCTCTGAGCGAATAGCTGCGGCGGGAAACGTCTCGGGTGAGCTCTTGAACTGGATCGCGCTGCTTGCCGTCGTCGGAGATCATCGGCCGGCATTCCTTGAAGCCCAGCTCGACGCGGGCTTTGCCTACGCTGCGTGGCGATTCGACGGCTGAGGCGAGCCCTGGTCCATGAACCGGTAGCGCGGCCAGTTTTGGAGCGCCCTCAGGCCAGGATCACGCTCTTGTAGTCGCGGACACCCGTCGCAGCTCCGAAGATCTGCCGGTCTTGGATCCACTCCTGGGTCGAGGCGAAGGCATCACCGGTGTAGGGGAGAAAGACGATGCGCTCGCCAGGCCCGAACTGACGAACGTCGACCTTGTCGCGGTACTTCTCGGCGACCGACTTTGCGTGGTAGTGCTTGTAGCGCTCGGCGTGCAGATCGATCTCCATCTGCGCGCGCTTGAGCCCGTTGAAGTACTTCTCAACGTCCGCGGGGTCTGCGTCGAAGGCGTTGGCAAGGAAGGCGATCATGAAGGTGGTGTCGAGAACCTTCCGAAAGCCCAACGCCTCAGCGGTGTAGAGCTGGACCCCGAACACGGTCGCAGCAGGGATCGACCGATCGAGAACGCTGTCGAGCCTGGTGGCCGGCGACCCCTCGAAGCTCAAGTTGATCTGGCCCGAAGGCAGTACCGCTTCGAGTGCCTGCTGGGTCGTGAAGTGGCTGCCTGAGTGATATCCGACACCCACCTCGACGCCGGCGAGGTCTTCGGGGCGACGGATCTCCGATTCCGGGGCCACGACGATGGCACACGGCGTCACGGAGTAGACGTCGCTCACGAGCTTGCCGATCTCATTGTTGGCCGCGGTGTTCACTGCCCAGTGACAGGCGCAGCTAATGCCTGCGTCACGGCCCGCCTCGTATGACTCGTACGCACCCGACTTGATCTCGCCGTTCTCGTCACGTTTGGCGGGCAGCAGCCCTTCGCTCTCGACGAAGTCGTACTCCAGGCCTTCCTCGGTGAAGTAGCCGAGCTCGTCTGCCACCCACTCTTGTAGTCGGCCGTGCGGCTGAATCGTTAGCGCCATCTCGTCTCCCCTTTTCCGGTCAATAGGTATCGTTACACCTATTGACCTAGGTATGCAACGGCTAACATCTAAATTGAGCCACCTAGGGAGCGGACATGTCACTTCGAAGCGCACTGCTGTCGCTGCTGAGCGCCGAGCCGATGAGTGGCTACGACCTCGAACGGGTGCTGAATGAGACGTCGGGCTACGTCTGGACCGCGCAGTCGAGCCAGATCTACACCACCCTTCGCCAGATGGAACGGGACGAGCTCATCGAGGCAGAGGAGCTGCGAACTGGCGACCGCACGCGCCGTGTCTACCGGCTCCTAGACGAAGGGGTCGAAGAGCTGCGGAGATGGGCTGCTGAGCCGGTTGCCTACGGAGCCGAGCGAGACGTCGCACACCTAAAGGCGTCACTGCTCAATTTGTTGACGCTCGATCAGGCCGAATCCCTCTTTCGCGCTCACCTCGCCCACTACCGACAACGTCTGATGACGTGGGAGCGGCGCATCGAAGGCATCGCGAGCGGCACCTCCCCGATTCTTCGAGCTCGACTTCGTAGCACGGCTCCAGACGAGCACGACGCGCTCATCACTTTCAAACTCTTGGGTTACGAAGGTTCGGTGATTCGAGCCCGCGGCGAGATCGAGTGGGCCGAGCTCGGCCTCGCACGCGTGAGCCGGCTCCGAGAGGTCACGGAGCTCGCCCAAAGCGCCAAATGAGGGCCGCATCGCGAGCGTCCGGCCCCGATCCCAATTCGGCTTTCGCGCACGTGAACGATCCTTCGCCGGTCATCGAGCTGTTGTCAGCAACGGCGATCAAGGCCGATTGGAACGAAGCTCCAAGCGACACAACTGAAGGTGCGTTCGCGCTCGATTTGACCAACCAGCCGAGCCCGCTCAAGAGCTACCCAGGCGTCCCGGCTCGCCGTCTCAGTCGCGACCTCCTCCCGTCATCACGTGGTGCCGTTGTGACGCTCTCTGGTAACAAAGCACCGCAGGTGCCACTCGACGACGTGCGGCTGGCCGCGATCCTCTTTCTCGGCGGCGGCGTGACCAGAGGCCGACGAACACCGGCAGGTGCGCCAGTGTGGTTCCGAACGTCGATGTCGGCGGGCAACCTCCATCCGATCGAGCTCTACGTCGTCCAGGACGGCGTATGGCACTACGACCCGCTCCTCCATCGCCTCGACCTCATTCGACCGGCCGACGAAAGCGTGTCAAACGAGGGCGCGACCGTCGTCGTGACCGGGATTCCGGCGCGCACGTGCTGGAAGTACGCGGCCCGGGGGTTTCGTCATCTCTTCTGGGATGCCGGCACGATGCTCGCCAACCTATTGAGCGCAGCAGACGCCTATGGCGTGTCGAGCTCGGTCTCGCTCGGCTTCGACGATGCTGAGGTGGGGGCGTTGCTCGGCATCGAGGCACCCGACGAGGTCCCGATCGCGCTGGTGGCCCTCGGCGCGCCCGAGCAACGACTCGACGATCGTGGACTCGGCCCGATAGCGAGAGCGAGACCGATTGCTCGCACCCCGATCCGCTTGGACGGCGTAACTGCGGCACTTCGCGCCTCGTGCCTGGCTGCAGCTGACGTCGCGCCGTGGCGAGAGCAACTCCGTAGGTTGAGCACGAGTACTGCGAGGACGACGGTGCCGCCGCATCCCTTCGATGACGCGAGCACCGAAGAGGTGATCTTGCGACGAGGCTCTAGCCGACGCTTTAGACCTACCGCCGTGCCCCGATCCCTCTTCGACTGGGCACTCCGAACGGCGATGCAGCCACCTGAACTTGATGTCGCCGTGTCCGGCCTCCACATCGGGCTACTCCTCCACGTCCACGACGTCGAGGAAGTCGAGTCAGGTGTCTGGTCCGACTCCGCCGAGCTCCAGCTCATATCCCGGCGAGATACGCGAAGCCTTCGCGAGCAGTCGATGCGCTGCTGCCTTGGCCAGGACCTAGGCGGCGACGCAGGCCTCACCGTGTTTTTGACCGCGGATCTCGAGCACCTCTTCGAGCAGGCAGGTGGCCGCGCATATCGAGTCGCGGCGATCGAGGCGGGCATCGTCGCTGGTCGACTCGCGCTCTGCGCAACCGCGCTCGGTGCCGGGTCGACAGGACTCACCTTCGTCGACGAGCTGGTCACCGCCGAACTAAGAGGTCTCGCCTTCGGCGTTATGGCCTGCGCCCTCGGCACTCCGGCAGCACTCCCGGCACCACACGGCAGTCCCGGAGCGCCGCACCGGCTGTAGGAGCGCGCGGCGACGCCGTTCTCGACGTCTCGAAAGAATATGGCAGCTACGTGGCCTCAGCCCTTCGCCGTGACCCTTGTTCCCGCAAATGGACTGTTCGAGTCCGTGCAGAAGTATTTGTTCCGGGCCTGAATGTCGAGCGTTAGATGGCCGGAAAATTTACTGCCGAGAAGCGTTCCAGAGACGATGAACTTGTACGTGCCGGGCTCGGGCTTTGGCATCACCGTCGGAATTGCCGACACCGTGAAACTCCCCTGCTGCGTACTCGTAAACGCGCCAGTCGCGCTGACCGGAATGGCGGGCGATCCTTGGCTGGTAAATGGCCAGATCTCCGTTTCTCGAGCATCCTCCACGCGGCCGACCTTCTCACCACACAAGGTGCCGATGCTGAACCCGTACGTGGGGATCTTCTTGCCGTTAGCCGAGACTTCGAGCGTGACCGTGTTTTTCGGCCAGGCGCCGGTGCCGTGTCCCTTGTAGGTGCCGCCGGCCCAGGTCGTCGTGCCCGCGTAGGCCGCGCTGGCGATGAGGGTTGCGACCATCGCCGTCGCTGCCACCACGAGGACCGGCGTGTGTCGAGCCGGAATCTGAGCGCTCGATACCAACACAGCTCGTTTTGCACGATGCCTCGGCCAGACTTGGACGCTCCGGAGCTTCACAATTCCCCCTATTCATCACGTGAGCTGCAGCCAAACTTGAGGTCGTTGGCAGCAGGTGCCGCACGGCATCTTCTTCCCATAAGATAGGTTGCATCGGCCGTCTTCCGAAAGGGCCGATCTACCTCGTACTTCGCCGCCAGGTTTGTTCGAATGGGCGATATTCGTTGCCAGCCGTCAGCTGCCGACACTGCTTAGAAGGGCGGTCGGGGAGCCCTAAAGACGGGGTCCTATTGCAGTCCCCCATTGCACTCGCGGTTATAGGCGAGCAAACTGGGTAATTCGCATGGACTAGCGGGCATGGACGAGCTGCCGGGGAGAGCCAAATGGCACGGGCAACGTGGTCGGGATTTCTGAGTTTTGGACTGGTAAGTGTGCCTGTTGGCCTCTTTACCGCTACGACGGACCAGACGATTCATTTCAATCAGCTGCACAAGGGCACCTCGAACCGGGTTCGGTACAAGAAGGTCGACGAGGAGACCGGCGAAGAGCTCAGCTCCGAGGACATCGTGAACGGCTTTCCTGCAGGTGACGGCGAGTACATCGTGGTTACGCGTGAGGATATGAAAGAGGCTGCTCCGGGAAAGTCCGAGACGATCGAAATCACGGACTTCGTGGATCTAGACGACATCGACCCGAAGTACTTTCGTCAGACGTACTACCTCGCGCCAAAGGCGAAGGGGGCCGACCGCGCGTACACCCTCTTGCGGCAAGCGATGCAAGAGACCAAAAAGGTCGGCATCGCCACGCTCGTACTCCGGGACAAGGAGCACCTCGTTGCTGTTCGACCAGGTGACGAGGTGTTGATGCTCGAGACTATGTTCTTCGAAGACGAGATTCGACAGCCCCAACAAGAGCTGGATTACCTGCCGCAAGCAGACCACAGCGACACCCGCGAGCTCACGGCTGCAAAACAGCTCATCGAAGCGCTTACGGCACCCTGGGAGCCGGGCCGCTACAAGAACACCTATCGCGACCGGATCGAAGAGCTCGTCGAAAAAAAGCGAGCCGGCGATGCTGTCGTCTTCGGCGATACGGATCGCCCGAAATCCAACGTCATCGACCTCATGGCGGCGCTCGAAGCGTCCATCGACAAGTCGCGGTCGACGAGTGACGAGGCCCCACCTGCGGAAACGCCCTCAAAGCGGGCGCCCAAGACGCAAGCGGCCCGCCATGAGCAGCAGTCCTTCGAGGGTATGAGCAAGGCAGAGCTGCTCGCTCGTGCCAAAGAGCTCGAGCTAACGACCAACCCGAAGATGACCAAGCTGCAGCTGGTCGAGGCGCTCACTGACGCCGAGGCGCCACCAGCCAAGCGCGGCCGGCGGGTCTCCTAGCGCGGGCGTCAACCGACACGAGCCGGAGGATGTCCATGGTGAATACCTCCAAGCGAGACTCCCCGATAGATGGTCTGTGGGAGGTAGTGCACGTGCGGGACGAACCAAACCGCCACGATGCCTCGACTTGTGCAACCCGGGTCGACGGGAGCATCAACTAGTAGCTGGGGCATAGACAACCCGTGGCTACTACGAAGCTCTCGACGTACCGGGCGAAACGCGACCCGAAAAAGACCCCCGAGCCCATGGGCGCGAAGCGCAGCCGAAATGGCAAGCAGCACGCTCCACCGAGGTTCGTCATTCAAGAGCACCACGCCCGAGCACTTCACTGGGACTTTCGACTCGAGCGAGATGGCGTCCTCGTCTCCTGGGCGCTGCCGAAGGGGCTGCCCGTTAGCCCGAAGCGCAATCACCTTGCGGTCCACACCGAGGATCACCCACTTGACTACGCCGACTTCGAGGGCGAGATACCCAAAGGCGAGTACGGCGGGGGGCATGTCGATATCTGGGATCGGGGCACCTATGAGCTTGAGAAATGGTCCGAGAAAGAAGTCATGTTCGTCCTGCACGGCGACAAGGCAGAGGGTCGCTATGTCCTTTTCCCAACGCGCGGCAAGAACTGGATGATTCATCGTATGGACCCTGCCCCGCCCGACTATGAGCCAATTCCAACTTCGATCAAGCCGATGCTGGCGCTATCTGGACGCCTTCCCGCCTCTGATGAGGGTTGGGCGTATGAGTTCAAGTGGGACGGCGTCCGCGCCGTCGTCTACGTCGAGGGCGGCCGAGTCAGAGCGCTCAGCCGCAATGACAAAGATCTTGCCGAGTCCTTTCCTGAGCTTCGCCAAATAGGTGAATTCCTCGGCTCTCGATCCGCCGTCCTCGACGGTGAGATCGTGGCGTTCGACGAAGAGGGCCGGCCGAGTTTCGGCCGTCTCCAACAACGTCTCAATCTCGTCTCTTCGCCGCAGGTCGCGCGTCGCGCTAAGGAGGTACCGGCGAGCTTTCTCGCCTTCGATCTCCTCTACTTCGAGGGCCATTCGTGTCTGAGCCTCCCCTACGACGACCGCAGGAAGCTGCTCGAGAAACTCGAGCTCGAGGGGGATACCTTCGCCACCCCACCCTCGATTCACGGCCGCAAAGGCGAAGACATCCTCGAGATCTCCAAAGAACGTGGACTCGAGGGCGTCGTCATCAAGCGCCGCGACTCCCGCTACTCCCCGGGTCAACGAAGTGGTGCCTGGCTCAAGGTCAAAAACCTCCGAACCCAAGAGGTGGTGATAGGAGGCTGGACCGAAGGCAGGGGCGAGCGTGCCGGAAGCCTGGGGGCCCTCCTCCTCGGCATCCCGAGCGAGGGCGGACTCACCTACGCCGGCAAGGTAGGCACAGGATTCAGCGCCTCGACCCGGAAGGAGATGCTCGAAGCGCTGGAGCCGCTCGCAACGGGCAAGAGCCCGTTTACCGAGCGCTTTAGCCCTGCCGAGACCGCCCTTGCCCGCTTCGTCCAGCCGAAGATCGTCGGCGAGGTGCAGTACAGCGAGTGGACGGCCGACGGCCATCTCCGGCATCCATCGTGGAGAGGTCTCCGTCTAGACAAGCGTGTCGATGAGGTCGTTCGTGAGTCCTGACCGCGTCGAGACCGAGGTGGACG
>DATCDR010000019.1:0-18503 GCA_036510575.1 Acidimicrobiales bacterium
CCTCTTCGGTCTCGACACCTACGCTCCCAAGCGCTGAGTTAGGTAATACAGCCAGAGAGCCCAAACACTGCCGTTCACCTGCACAAACGCGGGCTTGTCATGAGCTAGCCCGGAAACTTCCGCTAGACGTGGTGAGCGAGGCATCGAGCTCACCTTCTGAGCGCACGGATCGATCGACGCGCTTGACAGTGCTGCTGATAGTGCTCTGTTCGGCTCAACTCGTGCTCGCGGTTGACGTCACCGTCGTCAATGTCGCGAACGCCAGCATCGAACGGGCGCTGCACTTCAATGCCGCCAACCTGCAGTGGACTATCACCGCGTATGCGTTGACCTTTGGAGGTTTCCTGCTCCTCGGCGGGCGAATGGCCGACCTGTTCGGCCGCCGGCGGCTTTTCATCGCCGGGCTCGCAGGATTCGCGATCACGTCGCTGGAGGCCGGCTCATCGCAAAATACCGTCGAGCTGATCGGTTGCCGCGCGGCGCAGGGCCTTTGCGCGGCGATCGTCTCTCCTGCCGTGCTCTCGCTACTCGCGGCGACCTTTCCCGAGGGTCGGGCACGCCAGCGTGCATATGGCATGTGGGCGACCGCCGGCTCGCTCGGTGGCCTTGTCGGGTTTCTCTTTGGTGGGATCATCACGTCCGCGCTTGGGTGGCGGTGGATCTTTTTCATCAACGGGCCGATTGCGGTGCTGGCGATTACCGGCGCAGTGTTGACGATTCCTAAGCACCTTGCTCCAGTCGAACGTCGACCACGACTTGACGTACCGGGAGCCGTGACGGTTACCGCGGGCCTCGGGCTCGTTATCTACGGCCTCGGCGAGGCGCAGTCCACCTCGTGGACGTCGAAGCCGACGCTCATCGGCCTCACGCTCGCACCGATCTTCATACTTGCCTTCGTCGTGATTGAGCGTCGCACGGCCGAGCCACTCCTTCCCTTCGCCCTCCTGCGACGTCGAGCCGCGGTGGGGAACCTGCTCTCGGTGCTCCAGCAGTCGGTGGGTGCCTCGACAGCATTTCTCGCGCCTATCTATATGCAGCAGGTGTGGGGCTTCTCGGCTGGTCGCACCGGGGTGGCGACTCTTCCGCTTCCGATCGGGTTCGGGATCGGCGCTCGTGTGAGCTCGCGACTGGTGTCACGCGTCGGTGCGAAACGCCTCGTGGGTGTCGGTTTCACGCTGGTTGCGTGTGGCTGTTTTCTGCTCTCGAGAGTCCCGACGCATAGCGACTACTTCACGACGTTCATGCCGGCATTGGCGCTTCGGTCGTTCGGCCAAGGACTAGTCGTCGTGCCGGTTGTGCTTGGTGTTACGGCTGGAGTGGACAAGAAGGACCAGGGAATAGCCGCTGGACTGTTCAATATGTCTCAGCAGCTCGGTGGTGCGATCGGGCTCGCCGTTATCGCGACGGTCGCTGCAGCTGCGACGTCGCCCGGCGTGAACCACCTGGCCGGCGAGGCACACGGTATCCGGGTTGGCTTCCTCGTAGCGTTCGGAATCGGCGTGGCCGGCACGCTATTAGCGCTCAGCGCAATGAAGAACGCTCCGCGCGAGATCGAGCGCGAGATCACGCTTCTCGGGCCTGACGGCGAGCCGATTCCGACCGACGATCGCGGGCTCGCGTGAATCGTTCAACGTCCAGTCCGCCAATACTCGCCGCTTACGTGCGCGTTCGACCCCTGGGCGCTTTGTACGAACGACTCGCCGGGAACGGGTCGTGACTGATCCCGAGTTTTTGCCACGCTGTGACGGAACCATCGCGTTGCGCGCTCCGAGCCCCGATGACGCCTCGGTGTTGGAGGCGGGCCGTGATGCGGAGTTCTTCCGCTGGCTCGGTGCGGAGGCTGATATGGAGCCTCCGCTCGCCTGCATCGTCGTCGATGAAGAGGTGGCGGGTTGGATCGACTACGACGTCGCTCGCTCGTGGCTCGAGGAGGGAGAGGTCAACATCGGTTACTTCGTGCTTGCGAAGTATCGACGTAGGGGATGTGCGACCCGCGCGCTCGAGCTGTTGCTCGGATACCTGCGCGACGAGACCGACTACAAAGTGGCGACGCTGCTCATCGACACGAGAAATGAATGGTCGCTCGCCGTTGCTCGCCGAGCCCGGTTCTCCCAGGTAGACGACATCGGCGGCGGAGCGTTCTACTTCAAGCGAGATGTGCGCGAATCCCGGACACTCGGAGATGCCGCCGAGCAGCCCGCCTAGACGGCGCGGCCCGACCTCGACCTGGATCGCGGCCCAGCTCGTTCAGGATCCACAGATGGTTTCGGCCAGGAGCGCCGCCCCGGAGGTGTTCTCGTCAAGTGAGAGGTACGGGTCGATGAGCTCGACCTCTAGCAGCACCGGTCCGCGATCGACGTCATTGATCAGGTCGACCCTGCAGTAGGCGGGGCACTGCCCAAGCAGTGTCGTCACCGCCGCCATCGTGTGATCGCCGACGTCTCGCTGCTTACTCGACGGAACGCTGAGTCCACTCCAGGTCATCTCCTCCCATGGCCGCTCCGGGGGTCGCCGACCCTTATGGAGGAGTGCGTCCTTCACCACCGCGTGGCTGAGCTCGCCTCGTATGAATACGAGGTCGAGCTCACCCTCGACGTCGATGGCGGGCAAGAACGGTTGGATCATCACCGTCTGTCCAGACTGTTGTAAGGCATCGACGTGGTCGATCGCGCGTTCGTCTCCAGCTGCGTAGCGCGCCGTGCTCCGTCCGCCTGCCGAGATCGAGGGCTTGACGACGAACTCGAACGGCGGCGGCGACTCCCACACCTCGCCGGGTGCCGCCCACATGGTCGAGATCGTGGGCACGCCGAGGGCGGCGAGGTCGCGCTGGTGCGTCTTGTCGAGGCCCCATTCGAGGGCCGAGAACGGATTGATAAGGACAGAGGACGACTCGACCGCCCTCGCCCAGGCGAGATACTCCGCCGGGCGATCGACGCTGTCCCAAGTGCTGCTGACGACGACCTTCGAGAACGTTGCCCACTCCGCATTCGGATCGTCCCATGACACCAGGCTCGAGGAGACTCCCAACTTCGAGAGTGCCGTCTGCAGCGGCGTCGTGTCGGCGTCGAATTCGAGCACGTCAGCTGCCGAGTCAGCGGACCGCCTGCAGCAAGCGATCGCGATATTCATCGCCGCATGCCTTCGCTGTTACCCGACTCTCTCCCTGCCGGCGAACGGTGATTCGGGTTCGTCTTCTTCGAGCGGTGACCGACCGGCGAGCGACGAAGGAGCAGGAGCGCGGCGACTAATGCGAGCGAGATGAGAACGGGCGGCGTGGCGGCGTTTGTGCCACCTGTGGCTGGATAGTGGGCCGCGAGGCGATTCACATGAGCCACCTAGCTGCCAAGCGTCGCGAGTCGGTGATGCACGAAGCCTAAGAACGAGGTGCCGATTCGGCCAATTCGCGTGACTCGCTCGCTCTCAGATCGGCTTGCTCTCCGCTTGAACTGCTGAAAGGAGGTCGCGTGCTTGGGCCGTCTCGGGGGCATCAGGCCCGAAGACGACGGTGCGACGCTCGACGAGCGTCCTCGCCAGATCGAGCGCCGAGGCGACGTCGTGCGACCTGAGCAGCAGCGTCGCAAGCGTCTCGAGAGCGTCCAACGTCTTTGGATCCTCGGGTGCAAGTGTGCGAGATCGGATCTCGAGGACGTGGCGAACCAGGGCCGCCGCCTCGCCGATCTCGCCGAGGTCGGCAACCGTCGATGCCAGATTGAGCGCTGCCGACTGCCCTTGGAGCGATTCGCCGGCGCCGGCGAACTCGAGCCCAGCTAGAACTTGTTCTTGGATGAGGCGGGCCTCGCCCAGCTTGCCGAGCTCGCGAGCCGCAGTCGCGCTCCAGGCCATCGCCGCCAAGGTGGCTGCATTATCGTGACCAAACGCCGCGGTTCGGCCGGCTACGACGTGTGCCAGTAGGGCCTCTGCTTCGTCGTGCCGATTGAGAGCGATCAGGCAGATCGCCAGCTTCAACTCGGCGCTGAGCGTCGAGTCGTGTTCGGGTCCGAGAGTATTTCTGATCGCCGTCACCATCTCGTCGAGGACGATCGCCTCCTCGGAGTACCGAGCTTGCCTCGCCAACTGATCGGCGACGTCGTTCATCGCCCGTATCGAGAACGCCGAGCCGGGGCTCTGTTTCCGGTTCGACCACCGGAGCACCTCCTCGGCTTGGCGCAGCTCCTCTTCAGGGCTTTGATCGACGCCTTGCATCATCCGATTGCCGAGTCTTTCGGCGCGCCGTCCCCGTTTCCTCTCCGGATTCGAGTCCTGGGTGCGAGGTGGGGTCATCGAGTCAGCGTAGGGGCGGCCGTGTCCGTGGCCGGAGTGTCCTCGTAGATACTCGCCGCGGCCCGTAGCCCTCGTGGTCCGGTGAACAACGCTGCCGCAAGGGCACAAGCAACGCCGCACGCGATAACGAGGATCCACACGAGATGCGTGGACGCGGTGAACGCCGATGCATCCGAGGCCAACAGCCTCCCACTGCCCAACGAAGCGCCCGTGACGAGTGAGCCCATGATCGCGATTCCGAGGACGCTTCCGACCTGGCGCGATGTCGAAACGGTGGCCGACGCGACTCCGGCTTGGCCGGGCGGCATGCCCGTAACCGCCGTGTTGGTGATCGGCGGGTTGATGAGCCCGAACCCGAAACCCAAAAGGAGGTAGGACAGGATCAGGAGTGCATACGGCGTGCTGGGCTTGAGACCAAGCAGGAGGGCGGCACCGGCTGCGATTCCGAGACCTGCCAGAACCATCGGCATCCGGGAGCCGTATCGCGCGACGAGGTGGCCAGAGACGAGCGCGGAGGCAGCGATCGCGACGGTCGCCGGCAGGAGCGAGATCCCGGCCGTGAACGCTGAGTCGTCTCGAACCTCTTGGAGGTAGAGCGTGTTGACGAATAAGAAACCTGAAAGGGCGAGGAAGCAGGCGATCGCCGAGCCGATCGCGACCGAGAACGTCGGGCTCTTGAAGAAATGCAGCTCGATTAGCGGTTCGATGCGGGAGCGCTCAATCAGAACAAGTAGCAACAAGGAGACCGCGCCGAGGCTGAAGGCCAAGACGATCGCCGCGGATCCCCAAGAAAGTGATGCACCGTCGATGACCGCGAATGTTGTGCTCGAGAGCAACAAGATCACGAGTAGCTGGCCAGCCGGGTCGACTCGGCGGGCGGTCGGGGCGCGCGACTCGGGGACGTAGGTACGGGCGAGCAAGAAGGCGCCGAGGCCGACTGGGACGTTTACCCAGAACACCGAGCGCCAGCCGATGCCGGAGACGAGCACTCCCCCGAGAATCGGCCCTGTGGCGATCCCGATACCGAAGATTGCACTCCAGATGCCGAGGGCGTGCGCGCGTTCGGCAGGATCGGTGAAGACCTGCCGGAGTATCGAGAGTGATACCGGTGTCAGCATGCAGCCGCCGATCGCTTGCAGCATGCGGAAGATGATCAGGAGCTGCACGCTCGGCGCGACGCTGCACAAGAGCGAGCCAGCCGAGAACAGGAGCAGGCCGGTCATGAAGATTCTTCTGCGGCCGATCCTGTCGGCAAGCGACCCAATGAGCATGATGAAGCTGCTGAGTACGAGCAGGTACGCGTCGGCGACCCACTGCAGATCGGCGATGCCGACATGGAACTGGCGAGCGATAGTGGGGAGTGCGACGTTCAAGATCGTGCTGTCGACGTAGGTCATGAACAGGCTCAAGCTGCAGATCACGAGAATCACTCGGCGTCTGCGGCGACCAGGCGCGCCACTCGGTGGCATCGGCGCAGCGCTCGAACGGAAGCTGAACATCGATTTACGCTACAGGTGACGTCTTATCGATGAGATTCCAGAGCCAACGTCCCGGACTCCGACCCGGATTCCGACTCCGGGACGCTCCCGCGGGGGTTGCCGCGTCGCGCCCGGCTGGTCTGCGCAGCGCGTTACGACTGAGGTCTCGAGCCGAGACTCGATCGGAGATCGCGCACGTTCTCGAGGAGGTCGAAGTCCCAGAGCGCTGCGAGGAGTTCGTCGCTGCGCTCCATCCCGATGACCGGCGCGAACAGCGCGCGAGCTTTCGCATTCTCACCCTCGCGGTCCATCGGGTTCTCGACGCTGCCTTTGACCGCGAGCACTTCTTCGGAGAACCGGCGCCCATCCATGAGCGTGAGGTCCACCTCGGCTCGCCAGCGCCGCACAGCGTCGGCCATCCGGTCCGTCTTGACGATCTCGATACGTTGCCGCAGGTCGAGCACGCGGGGGTCAGAGATGCGCGAGTAGTCGTGCGCTGAGTCGAACGAGACCGTGCCATCGACGAGAATGAGCGCCACCAAGTGTTGGACGCCGATGTTCGGCATCATGCTGTTGTCGACGATTCCGACATCAAGCGGTGCCATCCGAACGACAACACGCTCAACTTGATCGCCCGTGATGGCGTGCTCTCGGATCAAGCCCTGTAGCAGTGAGAGCGGCGCTTGGGTTGGTCCGCCCGTCGGCCAGTTCTTGATCGATGTCTGACAGATCTCGAAGTCGGTTCCGAGTCCGGCGGTGAGATGGGAGAGGTCAGCCTTGGGTGCATAGACCTCGAAGTAGTTCGAGGAGTCGGAGAAGACGTCCTCCATTCCGGTGAAGCTCGACGCGACCATCAGTGCGGCGGCGACGCCGTTTTGCGCGGCTCGTCCACTGCCGAAGGCCTTCTGGATGTGCTCGGTATCGCGAGTGAACGGCGGGACGCCAGAGGCCTGTTCCGCGGCGTACGACAGGACGAAACGGATATCCGGAGTTGAAAGGCCCATCAGGGCACCTGCTGCGGCGGCCGCTCCGAATGTCTGTGAGTGGTTGTTGATGGTGATGCCACTTCGATGCATCTCGCGAAGGTCCATCGCCCTGCCGTGGCGACCGCAGATGTCGTAGCCGAGCGCGATTCCACGCAAGACGTCGGTGCCGCTCAGTCCGTTGCGCTCACCGATCGCCAACGCTGCTGGCACGACTGCTGCACCGGGATGGGTAGTGGTCGAGGTGTGTACGTCGTCAGTCTCGTCGGCGTGGGCGAATATGCCGTTCGCCAGCGCCGCCGCCCCGGCGGACGTCACAATGTCGCTGATGATGACGCCCGCGTCGGGGCTTCCACCTTCTCGTCTGGTGTACTCGACCGCTCGCTTACCCGGTGGCAGCTGCGAACCCGAGACCATCGCCGCCACCGTGTCGACGAGGTGGATCTTCGTGGTCTCTACGACGTCGTCGGGAAGTGGCTGGCGTATCGCGCGAGCGATGTACTCGCTGAGATCGCGCATGGTCGACGAGACGGCTGCGTGCGGCGTGTCCATAGACATCTCCTGGTTGGCATGCTCCGGCGCTCAAGGCTATGTCGCTGGCAATGGGCACTGAGCAGGGGCGCCTACACCGAGCTCGGGTCAGCTTGTCGCGAAACTGGCATCGTGGCGACCTCGCTCCGTGGCCAGTAGGCGCGAGGCACCCGCCAACGATCGCAGCTCTCCGCTGTCACAGCGCCAGCGGCAGGTAGATATCCGCGCGCCATCCTCTGATCGGTCGAGGTGTGCCAAGTGCTCTCACTGCTCGAAGCGCCCATGCGAGCACCTGCTCGTTCGACTCCTCGGACGGGATGCGCAACACCAGCCCTCGGAACGGGTGGTCCTGTTGGACGGTCCAACTCTTGGGAACTGAGGTGTTGCGTGCAGCAAGTTCATTTACGGCACGGTGGCCGGTAACGTGCTCGATGCCGAGGCTTGACTGGGCCGCTGCGTCGTGGTCCTTCGTGCCCGGGATCCAGGTGCACATCGTCACTCCGGGTCCGCCGCCGCCAAAGACCGTCATGAATCCGAGCGACGTTGGCTGGTCGTCGTCCTCCTCGGACATCCTCGGGATCAAATTGATCCAGCCGTCGCCGGCGGTGGCCAGTTGGGTCATGCGATCGGCGACAGGGCTGAGAGCATCGGGCCTGAACGAAAAACTCTCGAGCTGTCGAGGTTTCCGAGGCACAAGAGGAGTATCGCAGCTGGCAGTTGGCGCCGCCGGAGTGACGGTGCCGTTGGTCCTTCACAAGGGCGCCTGGTCGGTTCGCGCGTTTCGAGCCAACTAGCTTCAAGGTGTCCGTTTTCCTTCTCAGACATGGCGGTTGAGGTAATAGGTGCAGCAGTGAGAGTTCGTGCAGCGCCACTCGCGGATACGTCCGCTTCTGGACCGGGTTCGTGCGCGTACGACTCCTGGCGGATACGTCGCGGGAGACGCCCGAGGCGACGAGCCGAGCTCGTGTCGAGATGGATCAAATCGCAGCCGGGACCCGGCGCTCGCCGGGCGCTGGTCACGGTCGAGCCCCGGAGCTAGTGGCGTGCACGATGAGGGAGAGGCCGAAGACGAGGGCCGCGCGAGCATCCCGGCGAGCTCGAACGGGCTGAGTAGGAGGGGTTTTCTCGCTTCCGTAGGCGGAGCGGCCGTCGGCGCCGGCGCGTTCGCGGCGGGACTCAAACTCGCCTCCAGCGATGCCCCCGTTGTTGGCGGCAGCTACCGAAACGCGACCGAGTCGTTCTACGGCTCCGGTCCACAAGGCGGAATCGTCACCTCGGCACAGAGCAACACCTATTTCGCCTCGCTCGACGTCTCGACGGAGAAGCGTCGAGATCTGGAGGATCTGCTTCGGAGTTGGTCAGATGCGGCCGCGGACCTGGCGGTGGGAAGGCTGGTGAGTCCGGCGCCGTTCGGAGCTCGCAGCGCCGAGCCGGACAGCATGGAGGTAATCGGTCTCGGATCGGCCAGGTTGACGGTGACGTTCGGATTAGGACCCGGGATCTTCGAGGTCGATGGCGTCGATCGCTTCGGCCTTCGAGCCCGTCGGCCTGCAGCGCTCGTCGACCTACCGACCTTTCCCTTCGACGAGCTGATCGCGCAAAAGACCGGCGGCGATCTGACGATTCAAGCCTGCGCTGACGATCCGCAGGTCGCCTTTCATGCGGTGCGCGAGCTACTCCGAATGGCGGAGGGAGTCGCGTCGATCCGCTGGACGCAAGTGGGCTTCAACGAGACGCCAGCAAGTACGGGTACGCCTCGCAACCTGCAGGGGTTCAAGGACGGAACGATCAATCCGGCGGGCGCCCAGCTCGAGGAGTTCGTTTGGGCAGGTGCAGAGAGCCCGCGTTGGATGCGCGGCGGGACCTACCTTGTCGTGCGCCGGATCCATATCGCCATCGAGGACTGGGACACGAGATCGGTGAGCGAGCAGGAGCAGGTGATCGGCCGCCACAAGGTCTCTGGCGCCCCGCTCGGAGAGTCGGCGGAGTTCGACGCGCTCGACCTGGACGCGACCGACTCGGACGGGAACCCGCTCATCGCGGTGAACGCACATGTCCGTCTAGCTTCCCCAAAGGAGAACAGGGGACAGATGATTCTTCGCCGTGGCTACTCCTACAACGACGGCGTGTCCGCGGCAGTTGGCACTAACCCTCCGGCCTACGACGCGGGCCTGCTGTTCTTCTCCTATCAGCGCGACCCGAGGAAGGGCTTCATCCCGATATTTCAGACGCTCGCCCAAAACGATGCGCTGAGTCAGTTCACCGTCCATACCGGGAGCCTCATCGTTGCCGTGCCACCCGCGGCACTCGGACCTGGGCACTACGTCGGAGAGTCGCTCTTCTCCTGACTACGCGCCACCGCCTGGTCATGAAGAGAAGTTCGACGGTCAGTGCGATCCGCGCACGAGGTCTTAGACCAGTTGTGTCACCTCGAGCGTTTCTATCTCAGTTGTCCTTGGAGAACATCGGTGAGTGGCTGGCGGCCGAAGCTCGAGACCTTGATCATGTCGCGACGACGATCTGTACTCGCCACAAGAGCAGAAACTGTGGACATGCCTGGCCGGCCGTGCAGTGTGCTGCGCCGGTGGCCTGCAGTGTCGTGTGACCTGTCGCTATCGGCTCAAATGTCTCTCGGAGCTGGAGCACACTCCGAGTCACGTTGTGCGTGACTCGGAGTAGGTGCGGCCCGACCTGGCGAATGTCGCTCCACACGAGAGAGGTATCGCTCAAGGTGACTTCTACCGTCTCGCCTAGCCGTACGTGCACGGTGCGAGTGCTGTCCGACTGGCCGATGCAGACGACGCCGCTACTGGAGTGACACGTGCTGTCCGCGGCGAACGCGCCCGTTGTCCCACAGGCTCCGAGCACAACCCCGATGCTCGCCATCAACAAGGTGGCGACGAGAGCGACTAGACGAGTTCTCACTAGTCGCGACGCTAGACGGTCACGAGAAATCGCCGCTGTTGTCGCGGTTACAGTCGGACCGATCTCACCGTAGCCCTCGTCATGGTCGTGAGTCGTGTTCGCCCGGGTGCTCCGCGGCCGCTTTCTAGAGGGACGCGTGGGCAAGTTCCAGTCCAAGGAGGTCTCAATGGAGACGGCGCTCGCTCCGCTCACGTTGCATCGACCACAGCCGCTCGAGGCGATCGCCGCTGCGGGAGCTGCCGGTTTCGACCTCAGCGGAGTCCAGTTTCGGGTGTACGGTCAGCCGGCATCTCCACTGCTGTACGACCCTGAGTTCGTTGTGGCGACCACTCGTGCGCTTGCGGCGAGCAGCATCTCGGTGCTCGAGGTGAGCAACGTTGTTCTCGAGGAAGACTTTCTGCTCGAGGAGGCGAGGGCCTTTGCGACCTTCGCAGCTGCGGTCGGCGCTCGTGTGCTTCAGGTCGTCGGTTGGGACGACGTCGTTGACCGCGCGGTCGAGAACCTCGCGTTCGTGGCCGATATCGCCGCCGACGTCGGATTGGAGGTCGTGGTCGAGTTCATGCCCTACTCGCAGACGAAGACCCTCGCCGACGCGCTTCACTTGGTGACCGAGATCGACCGGTCCAACGTGAGTCTTATTCTCGACAGCCTCCATCTGTTTCGCTCGGGTGGCACCGTTGCCGATGTGGCTGCGGTGGACTCCCGCTACTTCGGCG
This sequence comes from Acidimicrobiales bacterium, assembly GCA_036510575.1. Classification (GTDB taxonomy): domain Bacteria; phylum Actinomycetota; class Acidimicrobiia; order Acidimicrobiales; family Bog-793; genus DATCDR01. The sequence goes on from DATCDR010000019.1 coordinate 10,915, forward strand.
TGATCCAACTGTCCGACGCGCCGTCTCGCGCACCAGATTTTGAAAATCTGCGGCCGGAGTCAATCGGGAACCGGCTTGTTCCAGGAACCGGCGAGCTCCCGTTGCGCGAGCTCCTTGGCGTCCTTCCAGACAACCTTCCGGTGAGCCTTGAGGTGCCGTGTATGGCGGTGGCAGGACTGCCCCACGTCGACCAGGCGGGCTACGTGCTCGATGGCTTTCGCCGCTTCTTGGCAGAGGCCCCGCCTAGGTAGGCGGGACCCGGGGCAGAACATTTGGCTCTCGAACGGGAACGTGCTTCCTCGCGGCACTGGTTCGCCTGGCGGTGTCGGTCGGTTTCACCGGCGTCGGCGCAAGCACGTGCTGCGGGGTAGGCAGATCACCTGGCGAGGGCGACGTTGAGGCTGCGATGGCAGCCGATAGTGTCGACTACAGGTGTGGCAGGGAGGGAGACTCCGGTGTCTTGGATTGGCGATCGCGGGTTCGGTAGCGCGGCACTTCGTGATCGAGCCCGAACGGTAGCGGGTCGCATTCGGCGTGTCGAACGAGTAGACGTCGCCAGCGCGATGGACGAGGCGACCGAAGTAGAGGTCCGTCGCCATGCCGATGGTGTCCTTGAGCTCCGTCTCACTGGCGCTTCGCGGCGTAACGCGCTCGGACGGGCGACCATCGATCGACTTGAGAGCTTGGTGTCGATACCCCCGGTCGGCACGAGAGTCGTTGTTTTGACCGCGGAAGGTCCTGATTTCTCGGCAGGGTATGACCTGCGTGAAGCTGCGCACGGAAACGCCGAACGGTTGATCGCGAACGGGCTCAACTTCGCACTCTTGAAGAAGTCGCGCGTGCCCGTGATCGCTGCCCTACATGGCAACGTCATCGGCGGTGGCCTCGAACTTGCGCTCGCCGCAGATGTTCGGATCGCAACGCCGAACACCAAGCTCGGATTACCTGCCGGACGACTCGGTCTCGTCTACTCCGAGGAAGGAGTCCGACTACTCGTCGATTCAGTCGGCGAGAGTCGAGCTCGGGCGATGCTGCTTGCCGGCAGCACACTGACTTGTGCCGAGGCAAAGCTGTCCGGCATCGTTTCGGAGGTTGTCGAAGCCGAGTTTCTCGAGCGTCGCGCCCTGGAGCTCGCCGCGACGATTGCCTCATGGTCACCGGTCGCGACTTCGGGGAATCGTCGGGTGCTGAACGTGGTGCTCGGCGCGGACCAAGAGGACGCGAAGGCACTCCGTATCGCGAGCTTCGAGCCGGGTGGGGCGCTCTCGCTGAGCATCGAACGATTCGCGTCAGGTCACGCCGATGCTGCGGCAGCGGATACGAAGGCTCGTGTTATTCCGCTAGACAAGGTAGCGCTGCGACTGCGGTCGCTACGTCATCGGATCAGCGTCGAGGCAGGCGCCGCGCGGTCTGTTCTAGCGTTGCGCAGTGGAGTCCGACTTCAGCGGGAAACCAAGCCGGCGTCTGTGGCGCTGGCATCTGCGAGTGACCAGCGAACGGTCACAGCGGGGGCGGAGCCAGCGAACTCCTAAGTGCGGGCTTGGCAGGCGTGACCCGCGTCACGCGATGCATAGCCAGTCTGCCGATGACCTGAGCCGGCGGCGCGATCATCCAATGCCTGTCTCATATGCTCGCTTCGTGGAGTCGATCGCATCGCTCGACGAACTGGCCGCGGGCGCTTGGCCGCCGGGCGAACTGATCGTGGCGGGCGGCTGGAGATTTCGCTGGACTTCGGGGGTGACGCGGCGCGCCAACTCGGCGCTGCCCGTGGGCAACGAGGCCCGGATGGAGGAACTTGTCGCTTTCGGCGAGGAGTTCTACCGAAGCCGCGGTGCGCCAGCGAAGTTCCTGGTGAGCGCGGCGTCGGCTCCAAGCGAGCTCGCAGATTATCTCCGCCGCCGGGGATATCGTCCGCACGACAGAACCCTGGTGATGACCGTCGACACCGCGCAACTCCTCGCTCGAACCGCCCCCGGGCGATGGTCGATCGAGATCGCTTCTGAAGCAACGCCACGCTGGTTCGAGTCCTACTGGCAAGCGGACTCACCGCGTGCGCTCGACAGCGAGGAAGCCCGAATTCATCGCCAGACGCTGCTCGTACCTGAGAGCCCAAGTTCGTTCGTGCTCCTTGAGGAGGAGCACTCCGGCGTCGCTGTTGGGCAGATCGTCTTTGCCAACGGCTGGGGCGGCTTGCAGTGCATTGCGACGCTCGAGTCACATCGCCGGCGGGGCGCAGCAGGTGCCGTTCTGCATCAGTTGGCGGTACTCGCGGCCGACGCCGAAGTGTCGGCGCTCTACCTCGTCGTGCTCGCAGACAACTTGCCGGCCATGCACCTCTACATACCGCTCGGCTTCGAGGTGGCTCATGAGTACACCTACTTCACGGGTTGACGAAGACTTGGCTCGGCCACGAAGCGATCGGGCTCGAGCCCGCGGTCCATGGTGTTCGACCTCTCGAGAGGCGAAACTCTGGTCGGCCACGTGATGGCCGCTCGACGACGACTACGTCGCCGAGGTTGCGGTCTGCCGATGTTCGATTTGGACGTATCCTCCGGAAGTGAGTGTGTCCCCGGACGACCCGGACTTCGACGCATGGGAGGCCGCCGCGCAGACCACGCCCGAGGAGCTCGCTCGGGCGGCCTCGCTCGGTGAGATCGCTGCGCAACTCTGGAAGGGTCGACTCGTCGAAGACACCCGCCCGCTCGAGGCCTACGAACCGCCTGAGGCCTAAGACGATCTGACCGGTCGCCGGGCGCCATCGATAGGCGTCGTGGGAGTGAGCGCCGCGGCTGCGCAGCCTGCTCAGGATCGACGTCACCGGCCGACCCTCGTGACACCGGGAAATGTGGTCGAGCCGGCCGGTCGTGTGATCGGCGAACTGAACGAGAGGTCCGTTACACGCCTCGCGGGTTCTCTGCTACGTTCCACGCCGTGCGTTGTTATTGGTGGTTTGACGAGCCGGCCCGAGATGGGCGCCGGGGTGTAACCACGCACTAAACGCGCAGTCATCTAGGACCGGCTCAAAGGCAGAGGCTCCCGCCTCTGCCTTTTGTTTTGCCCCTTAACGAGGCGAGCCGGTCATCTATCGAGCGGCTCGCGGATTGGAAATAGGTTCCGTGACCACGATTGAGCAACCGCGAACCAGCCGTACCGCCGACGTCCAGCCGTTGCTTTCGCCGCGCGATTTGCGCGACTCGCTGCCGCTATCCGCGGATCTAGAGGACGTGGTCCGACGCGGGCGCGACGCTGTCGCTGCGGTCTTGAACCGGGAGGACGATCGACTCTTGGTTGTTGTTGGTCCGTGTTCGATCCACGACCCGGTCGCGGCACTCGAGTACGCGCGGCGGTTGCGAGAGGTCGCGTGTCGACTGGACGAGCACCTCGTCGTGGTCATGCGTGTCTACTTCGAGAAACCGAGGACGACGCTCGGTTGGAAAGGTCTGATCAACGATCCAGGGCTCGACGAGAGCTTCCGGGTCGAGGACGGCCTTGTCGCAGCGCGCACCTTGCTGCTTGAGATCGTCTCGCTCGGTCTCCCGGTCGGATGCGAGTTCCTGGACCCAATCTCGCCGAGGTACATCGACGACACCGTGAGCTGGGGAGCGATTGGCGCGCGAACGTCGCAGAGTCAGATCCATCGACAAGTCGTGAGTGGACTCTCGATGCCGATTGGCTTCAAGAACTCGACCGAGGGGGACGTCCACGGAGCCGTGGATGCCGTCGCCGCGGCAGCGAGCGCACACGTGTTCGTTGGAATCGCCGACGACGGAACGGCTGCGATTGTCACGACGACCGGAAATCCCGACTGCCATGTGGTGCTCCGTGGCGGACGGACTGGCCCGAACTACGACGACGCCAGCGTGGCAGCGACGCTGGCGCTACTCGAAGGATCTGGGCGGATGCGGCGCGTTGTCGTCGACGCCAGTCACGACAACAGCGGCAAAGATCATCATCGTCAGTCCCTGGTCGCCGGAGAAATCGCGGCGCGCGTTGTCCAGGGTGAGCGCGAGGTGGTCGGTCTGATGCTCGAAAGCTTCCTCGTTGCGGGGCGTCAGGAGCTCGTGTTCGGCCAATCAGCTGACCTCTCGTACGGGCAGAGCATCACGGACGCATGCATCGGCTGGGACGAGACGGTGACGACGCTCGAGCTTCTTGCAGATGCGGTGCGCAAACGCAGCGCTCGCGGTCTTCTACAAGAGGAATAGTGCGCTCGTGACTCGGGCCTTTTGAGTGGTGCAGAAGCCACTGACTGCGGTGGTCGCCGAGGGGATTGTCAGGCTCTAGCAATTCGGTGATGTGCGCTGGTCGGCGTGGGGCGTTCGTACTTTTGAACGGGCCGCGGGTCGTGCGAAGCTCAGCGGACACGGCGTAGGCGCCCGACGCAGGTGCGTCACGACGACTGCGTTAGTCCCCGGTATAGCCCTCGGGCTCTTTCGCACTTTCATCGAGATCGAAGCGTTCGAGTGACTTCTCGACGTCGATCCTTGGATCGAACTGACTAAGAGGCGCGTCCGAGGTGCTCAGGGCGCTCATCGGCACCTCGTCGCGTGTGGACTTCGCTCGCTTTTTGAATGGCCACATATCCTGCTCCCACTCGATCGAACAGTCGTACCTGCCTCGCTGACACCATCTTTTCCGGATCGCGGCAATGACCGCCCGACGTTTGCAATGCGTCCGGATCGCGTGGGCACGCTTGTCCTTCGTAGTGGTCGCCTCGTGAGATTCGTGAGCTCGAGCGCGCCGTTCATCCCAACCCGTCGACACCGAGCGCGGTGTCAGACGATCGGCGTTGCGAAGACTGTGGCAAGATCGACCGGGGTCGTGATGACCTGTTGATCGAGCGCGAGCTGGAAGATCATCTCTAGCGGCGCACGATTGTCGTCGAGGCCATACGGCATCGGGTCGTCCCCGAGGAAGGTCTGGAGACGAACCAGGTTGGCCTCTTCACTGCCAGCTTCGGGCGATCGCGAAAGATTCATAATTCCTTGCCGCTTCGCGGCCGAGAACACATCGAAGAGCTGGTCAACTAGGCGTGGGTACACTTCAAGGACTCGTTGTTGGATCGCGATGAGGTGATTGATCGGTACAACGCCGGTCGCGTGGAACCAGGCCTCCTCAGCCGCGGCGGCGTCCGGGAAGATCGGCTCGATGCCAGCCCCCTCGACTGTTCGGCCCGCCTCTAAGATGAGCGCGGAAAGCTCACCCTCGCGAAGCAAATCATCGAGCGAGGCTCCAAGGGACGGTCGCACGTTTGGCGGCAAGGGTGCTCCAGCCACTGTCTCTGGCGCGGCGGTGACCCAGGTGACCTGGCCAGGGTCGAGCCCGAAGTCGTGCGACAGAATCCCGCGGGCCCACGTTCCGTCCGTGAAGCCGTGGTATCGGATTCCCGCGTTTCGCCCAGCGAGGTCGGCTGGGCCAGTTACTCCAGTCGAGCGATTCAAGAGCAGACGGGACTGGTGGAAACGGCGCGTGACGAAGAGCGGTGCGGCCACTACCGGAATGCCCTGTTGCTGTGCCACGAGGAAGCTCACGATCGGGACTTCGAATACGTCGTAGCGCAGCTCTCCGAGGATCTGGCCGAAGCCGCCCGCAGTGCTGAGCGAGTCGACGACGAGTTCGGTCCGATCGTCTAGAGCTATCGCGGTGCCGTGGAGGCTTGCCGTGTGCGGGTAGTGGCCGACGGCGGCGCGAATTGTTTCCATTCCTCTGACTCCTTGCCTGGCCTCGCCGGATGGGCGCTCCTCCATTCTTGGCCGATTCGCAGGCCTGGACGAGCACAAACGTCCTTCGTCCGCTATCGGTGGAGGAGTGGCGACGGCTTCACTTTGCCACGGGCCGAGCGCCGTAGCGTTTTGGAGCCGACTGCCGCCCGTACTCCTGCTGAAGCGCTAATCGTCGTCTTCTGAGAAGGTTTCTGGATCGTCGAGAAGTACGCCCGCTTCGAGTGCCTCAACAGCGTCGAGCGGCAGTTGGTCGTCGTCTCGCTCGTCGTCGAAGTCGATCTCGCTGTCGGTTGGTGCGACGTCGGCGGCATCCTCTGGCTCAAGTGGTTCTGGTTGCTCGACTATCGGCAAGGACTCCATCGGATCTGTCATTCTCTGATCCTACGTAGTCGGTGCCCGTCGTGACCGGCGGTCACGGGTTGCTCTGCACCGGCCCCGAGCCGTTGACGTATCCGGCTCGAGGCGAACCGAGATCCTCAGGATGTCGACAGCGGATCCACACCGAAGTCTCGGACTTCGCGCTCATGATTGTCGGCGTCAGCCTCATTCGGCCGACTCACGGAGCGTTCGTCGCGCATCTCGTGGCTGACGAAGACGGGAGCCAATCAATTGACACTTCAGAGCTGGCGGTTACTACGAGGCGAGCGGCGTGTGGTGAGTACCGCCGCGGACCCAGATCGAGTGATGCCCACAACCATGCGCGACGAGGATCGACACACGAATGCGGTCATCCGCGCACCGTCCGCATTTGAGGTCGTTCAGCACGAGCGGTCCCGAGATTTGACTCCGCATGAATCGTCGCCGATGAGTCGAATAGACAGCGCCGGTGGGCGTCGAGGCGCAGGGTCCGGTGAGAATCTGCAGCGGTAAAGTGCGCCGGACGCGAAAGCCGCTTTTCGTCGTTCGATCGATCGGGGGAGAGACGTGAGCTCGGGATCGCGACCAACTTCGGAAGGGCTGCCCTACAAGGGCGCCTCCGTAGATCTTCCGGGCGTGCGGTTGTGGTACCTCGACTCCTCGGGCGAGGGGACCCCGATCGTGTTCCTACATGCGAACACCGGTACGTCCGCTATCTGGGAAGCGCAACTGTCCTTCTTCTCCGAGGCCGGCTACCGCGTTATCGCGCCGGACCGTCGCGGCTGGGGTGCGAGCGTCGCGGTGCCCGCTACCGGGCCCCAGCCGGGGAGCGTCGCGGAGGATCTCGATGCGTTGCTCACGCACCTCGAGATCCCGGCGATTCACCTAGTGGGGGCGGCGGGGGGAACTTTCAGCGCCCTCGACTATGCCGCCTGGCGCCCCGAGCGGGTGACGACCCTCGTCGCGTCGGTGAGTACCGGCATGATCGTCGACGATGAGATCGCCGGCTTTATCGAACGAATCAGCGTGCCGGGTCTTCGCGCCCCGAACCCTGCGGTCTATCGCGAGGTCTCCGCAGGGTTCCGTGGCAGCAACCCTGAGGCCACACGACGTTGGATAGAGGTCGAATCGAGCGCGCGGCAGCCGAACGGTGAGGTGGCGCTCGTGAGAACTCCAAACAGCTATGCAAAATTGCGGCTGATATCAGCCCCGGTGCTCGTCATCGCCGGTGGAGCCGACATGATCGCGCCACCCGCGATGATGCGACTCTGGGCCGCGCAGTTATCCGACGTCGAGTTCGTAACGATCGCTGAGGCGGGGCATGCACTGACCTACGAGGAGCCGTCGACTTTCAACGCCGCAGTCGAGAGCTTTCTTCGTCGCCGAGGCGACTGAGGATCGCAACTAAGTGGTCGAGCCTCGGCCACGATCGCGAGCGAGCGGGCGCTCGACGCCCTTCGGCGGGAACCTGGCTGACGCGTAGTGGTTCTGGTGACGTCCTTGCGCCTT
>DATCDR010000020.1:0-2086 GCA_036510575.1 Acidimicrobiales bacterium
GAGGTTCTCGAGTACATCCTGAAGTTCGTTCCCGGTGCATCCAGCGCACCGCTCGCCGGCAACACCATCGGCACAGACCGAATGTTTCTGGCTAAGTACATGCCGCGCGTCGACTCACACCTGCACTACCGCAGCGTCGACGTGTCGTCCATCAAGGAGCTTGCCCGGCACTGGTTCCCGCGCATCTACTTCAGTGCACCGCCCAAAAACGGCGGGCATCGTGCGCTGGCGGACATCCTCGAGTCGATTCGTGAGCTCGAGTACTATCGCGGGGTCGCATTCGTGAGCGAACCCGGGCCGACGTCGGAGCAGGCGCAGGCCGTCTCGGCCACTGTCGTCGAGAACTGGGCTGCGCGACTGCTGTAGAATCTTACGGTTGCACTCACGAGAGTGAATGCACGCATGGTGGGCGTAGCTCAGTAGGTAGAGCGCTGGCTTGTGGTGCCGGATGTCGCGGGTTCGAATCCCGTCGTTCACCCCATGGCGTTTTGGTTCGTGGAAGGCTGGCACCGTGGCCGACACGCTTGAGCGCACCGAAGAGGAGATCGATCTCCGAACGCTCACTCTGCCCGAGCGGCCGTGGATCACGATCGTCTGGAACGACCCGGTCAACCTCCAGAACTACGTCACCTGGGTCTTCAAGACCTATTTCGGCTTCGCGCAGGCCGAGGCGAAACGCCTGATGCTGCAGGTACACAATGACGGAAGAGCCGTCGTTGCGAGCGGCTCACGCGAGGAGATGGAGCGTCACGTCGTCGCCATGCACGGCTACGGCCTCTGGGCAACGCTGCAGAAGGACGACGAGTGAGCGGCTTCCGGGTCACCGCGAAAGGCATCACGATCAAGCTCGACGCCTCGGATGCCCGGCTGCTGGCCGACCTCGCCAACCAGGTCGCAGCGCTGATCGCCGGTCGCGGCGACACCGAAGCCGATGCGGCACTCGACCGCCTGCTGCCGGCCGCCTACCGCGGTGACGACGCAAGCGCGGCCGAATTCCGTCGGTTCACAGAAGACGAACTCGCCGACGGCAAGGTTCTGAATGCACTCACGATGGTCGAGGCACTTCAACGCGAACCGATCGATGGTCACCTGCGAGTCACCCTGGATGCGGCATCGGCGCAATCCTGGCTTCGCTCGCTCACCGACATCCGCCTTGCGCTGGCCAGCCGACTCGGCCTCGAAGACCCGGCGACCGAGCCGCCACACGAGGGCGACGATCGCTACCTGCTCGCCGTTTACACCTGGCTCGGCGGACTTCAGTGGTCGCTGGTGCGAGCGGTCGACCGATGAGGTCCGAGGATGTGGGGGTCGATCAATTCGAACAACTCGTGACTGACGAGCTCGACCTGCTGCCCGACGACATGGTCGACGGAATCGAAAACGTCGGTTTCGTCACCCAGAGCCGGCCGGACGACGGATCGCTGCGCCTGTTGGGCCTCTACACCGGCGTCGCACTCACGCGACGCGGCCAGTACGGCCACGGTGAGCTCCCCGACCGGATCGTGCTGTATCGCGAGCCGCTGCTTCGAGTATCCCGCGATCTCGACGACCTGAAGCTCAACATCCACGTGACTCTCGTTCACGAGATCGGCCACTACTACGGGCTCGACGACGAGGAACTGCAGAAACTCGGCTGGGGCTAAAGCTCGATTTTGCCGAGCACACGATCGGCCAATAAGTCGGGACGCTCCCGGTCGAAATGTCGCTGCTCCTGAGCCGCCCAGTTCTCCCAGTGTGGTTCGTACATGACTCCGTCGCGGGCGAGCGCGCGGGTCTTTCGCGTCGGTTCGTCGAGTTCGATCCAGATGCCGTAGGTGGCGTGCGCTCGGCTCGCGCGAGTGAGAGCTCCGCTACCTTCGACGATCAGCGGTCGGTCCAGGTCGAGCGTGTGCTTCTCTGCAAGCCGATCGGACGCCCAGTCCCACCGCTGCCACTGCCCGGTTTCGAGGAGAACCGCAACCTGCTCGCTGGCCGCCGCGAGCCCGTCCCAGCCGCGGTAGATGTCGTCGAGTCGAAGCAGCTGCGCACCGAGCACGTCCGCGAGCGCGGCCGCCAGCTCGGTCTTACCTGAGCCCGAGCGGCCGTC